>JBMYXW010000129.1:0-7332 GCA_049608825.1 Chitinophagales bacterium | reverse complement strand
AGCCTGAACCGCTTGTCAATGTCCATACGCCTGTGCCTGTTGTTGGAGTTGTTGCAGCTAATTGTGTATTTGTTGCACAGATATTTTGGTCTGCGCCTGCTTCTACTGGGGTAGGTAGTTCGTCAATGCAAACTTCTACTTCGTCTGTTGCTGTACATACTCCATTTGCGACTGTCCATAAGAAGGTGTAGCAGTTTCCAGCATCCATATTGGTAACTGAACCACTGTTGTCAATCGCTACATCTCCATCTCCTGCATCATCGCTGATGCTCCATGTTCCTGTGCCTCCATTGTTTGTACCTGCTAAAGTAGCTGTACTTTGGTTACACAACATTTGGTCATTGCCTGCGCTTACTTCTAGTGGGTCGCTGTTGACATCAATTACTACATCGTCACTTAGGGAACATACGCCATTGGTGACTGTCCATGTGAAGGTGTAACTTTGACCTGCTTGAAGATTGGCTACGCCTGTTGTTGGATCGTTGGGATTGAAGGTCAAGCCTGAACCGCTTGTCAATGTCCATACGCCTGTGCCTGTTGTTGGAGTTGTTGCTGCCAACTGAGTTGTTGTAGCGCAAATTTCTTGGTCTGCGCCTGCTGCTACTGGAGTTGGTTGTTCGTCTATGCATACTTGTACTTCATCAGTAGCGGTACAAGTATTGTCTGTTACTGTCCATAAGAATGTGTAACAGTCTCCTGCTATCATACCTGATACGTCTCCGCTCGGTGTGACGGCTAAACTGCCGTTTCCTGCATTGTTGCTAATGCTCCAAGTGCCTGCGCCACTGTCTGTTGAACCTGTTAGAGTGGTTGTGGCAACATCGCATAATTGCTGGTCGTTTCCTGCATTGGCGTTCATTGGATTGTTGTCAATGACTACTTGAACGGTATCTCTGGCATCACAACTACCGTTTGAGATTACCCATACAAATTCGTAGGTTAAACCACTTTGTAGGTTGGCTACTCCTGTGTTGGGGTCTAAAGGATTGAAGATGGCATCTGAAGCATCTGAGTTAGATGAGTTGAACCATTGTCCTGTTCCTACGACTGGGGTATTTGCAGAAAGCTGAGTGGAGGAAGCACATATTTGTTGGTCTGTACCTGCATCTGCTCCACCGATGACACATACTTGAACGTCATCCGTAACGACACAGCCATTATCGACTGTCCATGTAAAGGTGTAGCAGGTTCCTTCGTCCATATTGGTGACATTTCCTGCTGCATCTATGGCTACGTCTAAGTCTTCTCCATCATCGGTAATACTCCATACTCCTGTGCTGGAAGAAGTAGTACCTGTGAGTGTTGTGGAACTTACATTACACAATTCTTGATCTTCACCTGCACTGATGATTGGTGCTTCAAATGCTGTGACGCTAACATCGTCAAAATCTGTACAGACAGAATTTTCGATTGTCCATCTAAATACATAAGGAATGCCTGTTTCGGATGTAATCATATTGGTAACGGTAACTGTCGGGGTGTTCACATCTGGTGAGAATGTCACTGATGTAGCTCCACTTACTTGCGACCATGTTCCTACTTCACTTGTAGCTGCATTTACTGTATTTCCTTCTAAAGTTGTGGATGTTCCACAAACATTTTGGTCGATACCTGCGTCTGGGTCTGTCATCATACAGATTTGAAGATCATCTGTCACGGTACAAATATCGTCTCCGTTTCCATCTGTTCCATTTACAACTGTCCAACGGAAAGTGTAGCAGGTATTTGGTTGAAGCCCTGTGATGGTTGCATTAGGATCATTTACATCATCAAAATTAATTGGGCCTGGACCAGATACTTGCGACCATGTTCCTGTTCCTACGGATGCAGTGGCAGAAAATTGGAAAGAAGTGGCAGGTAAACAAATTTCACTGTCGGTTCCTGCTGCAATCACTGGACGTTCGGTGACTTCAATGGTACTTCTATAAGTTGCCAAACAGCCATTTGGATCAATGTAGGTTAAGTCGTAAGAGTAAGTTCCAAATTCGGTTGAGGCTGCTGTGAAAACTGGATTTCTGCATTCTAAACAACTCAATTCTGTTCCTATGGCATCTGTTCCTAAGTCGGGTGTCCATACCCACTCAATAGCACCTGAACCGTCAGGAGGTGTATGTCCTTGGTCGTTGAGGGTTATAATAACTTGTGCGACTCCTTCTTCTTGACATTCATAGATGGTTTCGGCACCGTTCAATCTTGGGAATACTGTTACGACTACATCATCTGTAGTGGTACACCCTCCTCGATTTGTTTCTAAAGTAAAGGTGTAATCTACGTTTGCTGCATTGGGGTCATTTGGTGTTGCAAGGTTTGTCAAAACTTCTGGAACAATGTCTGGATTGGCAATGACAGTGCTGGTTAATGCTCCTGCAACGGGTTCTGTCCAAGAGTAAAGATAACCTGTTACATTATCTCCACATCCCAAAGTCGTTGTTCCTTCTTGACATATATCTGCGTCTAAACCTGCGTTTTCGTAAGGGATTGCAGGGAAATCAACAATCAAATCAGTTGGTGTACACATACATTCTGTTCCTCCTAAGAAAACCATGTGCATACTACAGGCATCATTGGTGAGTACAGGTACATTGAAGGAGTGATTGTAGGTATTGCTTCCTCTTGAAATAGTGTCGATTGTGTATGTTTCAAGCACTGTTTCTGTACCATCAAAAACGCCATTTCCATCGTCTTCGTAGAAGATGATGTCTGTATCGTCTTCTTTGTCGACTCCGCCTGTGTTGTTGATGTTAATGACTACATCTACTTGTTCGTTCATGTTACTTCCTGAACAAGTAGCTACTGCCGAACCTGTCATTGTCAATTGAGGCTTGACAAAACTAATACCAATTGTATCTATGGCACTTGTGGGTACTTTTACATCGCAGAAAACTCCTGTATCAATACATTGAACATTTTTGTAGAACAAAGTTTCTAAAACAATGATGTCGTCCACACAACCATAGGTTTCTGGGGCATCTACTCCAAAATTGAAACTGTATGTTGAATTGGCTGGAATTCCACTTGTCAATTCAAAAGCCAATCGTTGTTGGTTGGTATTGATTGTTGTAATGGTTGGTTCGCCAATTGCTGAAGAACCTGCATCATATATTACATCTGCTGGGAGAATCAAAATAATACTATCCTCTGTAGAATTGGTGACTGCATCTGGTCCAGAATTGAAGATATTGGCGGTGATTGTTGAAGCACCATTGGCATCACAGGCTGCAAAATTGGCAGATGAACTTGTAATATTTGGTATAAGAGTATAAGGTGTTGCTCCTCCAATATAATAAGGCAAGGAAGACTGCAAGATACTTGTAGAAGGATCTCCACAAGGATCGTTGCCACTTCCTGCAAATCTCAAAATACCTCCTGATGAATAATTACAATCTGTTTCTACATCAAAACGCAAGAAAGCACGGTTGTCGGCTGGATCTATTACGGGAACACCTTGTAAGCCATTGTTGCTGTCTAAGTTAGGGCTTATGTCGTTTAGATTGAAGCGATAGACATCTCCTTGTGCGGTTGAGCCAACAAAAACAGGGTCGGCTACGGTAGCAGGAGTTGCATCATCATAAGGATAGGCAAATTCAAAACTACCAGAAACAAAAGAAATACCTGGTGTAGGTAAGGTGATTTCTAAAATGGGATCGTAAACTGTTCCTGTCTTGGTATTTTTGATTTCTAATTCGTAGGTTTCGTCTGCACATAAATCAATTGGATCTTCAGGCAAAGTCAGTAAATTAATTTGAATACCTGCTTCTTGTGGAATGAAGCTCAAACTTGCAGCGGCTTGGTTGGCACAAGAATAAGTTCCAAAAGTACCTGTGTATCCTTGGTCTGGATCAATAAGGTTACTACCACAGTTTCCTCCTACTGTTACCTCTACACCATCTGGACTACAATTGCTATAACTTACTATTAGTTCATAAAAGCGACATTCAGAAGGCGTAAAAGGCATGGGGTTTCCTGCAGTTTCGAGGTAAGACCATATACTATTGTCTGCTCCAAAAGCATTGGTAGTAGTGATGAGTTCTTTTGCTCCTCCATTGTTGATGCTATCTGTTACATCGTATAGGTAAGCATATTGTATTTGGTTAGAAGTATTTTCAGCCGAAAGCCAAATTTGTTCGTAATCGCCACTACCCAAATTACATACCTGCAATTCCCAAGAAACAGTATTATCCACAGCATTGCGAACTGGCGCAAGTGGGTTTAATAAAATAGTTGGGTTGGATTGATTTACTGAACCAGTTATATTGTAGTCATTACTACTTACACAAGCTGCTTCAAATGGTTGTGCATATAAAAATTCATCGTTTAGAGTAATGTCAAAATTTACATCTCCACTTGAAGATGCACAGTTGGGAGCTAATTGGAAGGTGAACCTAGCTTGTGTTCCTGCAATGTCTTTGTCAGGAACAGGCCAAGTACCTGAGAACTGAAAGGTCTCATCGTCTCCTGAAATAACTGGAGTCAATGCAAATGGGCTTCCCGGATCTCCAATAATTTCTAATTGAGCTGAACCTGTTACGAAATCATATCCTACGGGTACTTCAAACTGGATGTCTGAAAGTTCGCCAAAATACGGTCGATATTCGTTTGGAAAATCATCACCTGAACCAGAGTTGTTGGCAATAATTCCTGTAACAGTATAAAATCCACATCCGTCTTGGCTCATAGATACAACTGAAGGAGTGACTTCTGGGTTCGCTACATAGTAGTTTTCTCCACCATAATCAAAACATCCATCATACACAGTGCCTCCTGCATCGGTTGCACTTGCATCTCCTCTTGGGTATAAGAAAGTAAAGTTCCCACCAATACCAGGCACATCTGCAATATTGAAGTTGGAAACTAACTGTAATTGGTCACCATCTGCCAGTGTGATTCCATTTGCCGATAAACAGGCAGCTAAGTTAAAGTTGTATAACACATCTGTTCCAGATAAAACAGGACCAGAAACTGCTAAATTACATCCTGTAGGATTTCCATTATAGGAAATTGTTGCATCCAAAAATTCAAAAGGATTGTTCGTTATATCGTCTTGTGGCACTTCAAAAGCTATAGCTATATCTGCATTAGGAAAAGGTACAGAACCATACACTTCCAAATCAATTGTCCATGCTACATCATCACAAGTCAAAGCTCTATCTACTCGTGCACCACCTGCTTCACTTGCCAATGCGCCCATTGTCGCATCCGTGTAGCTAAAGGTAGTTCTGGAAATGTCAAAATTGGTAATGGCAATACCATCACAATCAGGACCACAACCAGGATCATAAATAAATGTTTCATAACTACTACAAGCTCTAGTTGTAGTTCCTGTACAACAAGGGCAATCATAAACTACTTCAAAATCAAACAATTCTTCTATGGAACTACAAGCTGCTCCATTGTATTGAACAGTAATGTCCCAACAATCGTTGATTTCTCCATCTACGGTTCCTCCATCAATTTCAAATTCGGTAGGCGAAATAACTGTAACATTTGCAGCTACTCCGTTTGCTGTTGCACTTACAGGAATAATGTCTGAGCTAAGGTGAGAAATTCTCAAAACAGAAGTTGCGCCGTTGGAACAACCAACTCCTGATAATTCATAGTCATAGCAAAATGACATGTCGAATGTAAGACCTGGAGCCGTACCCACAACATCAGGTTCACCAATGCCAACAGGAAGGCCTGCTTGATAATCTAAAATAGGTGCGATGTTGCTATTAGCTGTTGGCTGAATATTGTCACAGTGGTCAGAATAATCAACAAAAACATCAAAACCAGAGCAACTGAAAGCACCTGGACTGTTGCAGTCTGTACTGCCTGTACAGGCAAGGTCATAACTAAAACTTATAATTAAGTCTTCTCCAATAGCCAAATCATCCACAAAACCATCACCATCTTCATCCGTTAATCCTCCTACTGTTGCGCCTGCATCAGTGAGTGCTGCAACATCAAAAGTATAAACACCGTCTAGTACGGTAGTTGGTGTGATTGGAGTTCCATTGAACTGAAAACTGTTTTCGTCAACAAGCACTGGAGGAGAATTGACTCCCGCACATCCAGAAGCAATTGTCACCAATAAACCATTGGCATAACCTGCGCCTGGTGAAAATTCAGTTCCGTTATTTGTAAGTGTAATTTCTATATCATTACTGGTTGCACAAACATCGGGAATAGCTGGATTACTTAGGGCTGTTGCTATGATATTGGGATCTGCAATGGCAATACTAAATCCATTGACTCGTCTTACCTCTTCACAAATTTCTCCATCACAACCATAAGATGCGAGAAAATCAGAATTTTGATTGTCGCATGTTGCTGTGATGTTTTCGATAATAGTAATTTCTTCTCCTTCATCAAAGGTATCTCCTAAACCAATAGCAGCCAAATCGGCACCATTAATGTCTATTGTTAGGGAGTCGTTTGAAATCACCAAACTGGCAGCATCAATGATGAAACTGCCAGTTGGCCCTTGAACGGTAACAGAGTTGAAGATAACTCCTCCTCTAAAAAAGTTTTGATAAGTAAATGACTCTAATTTTGCAGCAATACCATCTTGGGAAATAACGATGGTTCTGTCAATAGTTTCCCCTCCATACAATGTTGGAAAATCTGGATCAACAGATAAAATATTGAGGGCAGGGGTGAAAATCTGGGTGTTGTATTCCGAGTTAGGAATAAAACTGGAAGATCCTCCTGTATGTGCCAGTTCGTATTCTATATTGACTGGCAGGGAGTTACTTGTCAGTGCCAATATTTGACAGTTAGCACGAACGGGAACATAGATGTTGAAATCCCCGCTAAAATCATTGAGGTCAAAAACAGGCAACTCTGGTGTAGAAGCTGCATTTTCGCCTGCGATAATACCTGGAGGATCCGTAGAGGCTACTCCATCATAAAGGAGACCTGCAGGTAGATTAACACTAAAAGTGGCACCTGTAACGGCTGCCGAAGGAGACACTTCAATAGAAAGAGTGTCATTGGAGGTACAGATATAGAGACTGTCCAATTTTGGAACGCCTGGCGCTGTCCTAAGGTCTGTAAAATCAATGGTTTGCGCTTGCAAATTGCAAAGTAAAACGCACCATAAGAGAATGGCTGAATAGATAAGTTTTTTCATACTTGGACTTGATATAAGATTGATGTTAATTTTTTGGATTGGATATACTTTCTCCTACCTTCAATGCCGTAAGTTGTTTACGATTGAAGCAAAGGAATCGCAGTAACAATTAATTGATATTTAATTGTTTGCAAATAAATGTTAATTATTTTTCAATTAGAACTGAAAAAATGATAGGGACACAACTTGTGGTTGTGTCAGTGTAAATGTTATGTTATAAA
>JBMYXW010000128.1:1793-7353 GCA_049608825.1 Chitinophagales bacterium | reverse complement strand
TGGTCAGCTGATACTATTTAATGAAAATTAAAATTAAGAATTAAAATGAAAAATGGCTTATTAATTAAGCTGTTTGAAATTTCAAATCGGAGAGTTAATTTTGATTTTCTCCCAAAAGGAAAATTTTAGTAGAAACGAACAAAGAATGAAACGTGCTTCAAAGATACGAGAATTAACGAATGAAAATCAATCTCCTCCAAAAGATAAACTACAAAAGTCTTTCTCTAAAATTTGAGACTTATTTTATTGGAATTCCTTACTTTACATAGCTGCCCATAAAAAACTCCATATACGCATTTGCATCTTTGTTTTTGAAGTATTGGGTAAAGTTTGATTTAGAAATCACAAATATTTGATACCCAACATCTGCCCCCTGCATCACTTCTACTTCTTTGTCTTTGGCCGTTTTGTAGTAAATCATTGCCTTGTCTGCGTTTTCAAACTGCTTAACCAATACTACTTGGTTTTCGGGGTCTAAAAGCATTTGTTGTACTTTGAGGCGATCGGCATTAAAGTTACCCTTATTGAAGTCGGAGAAATTATTGATAACGGAGTTGATTTTTGAAGAATATCCTTCGAGTGCGACTAAAAAATAGTGACGACTGTTTGGATTGTAGCTGTAAATACTAGAAGCTTTGGTTTTACCGCTAGCCTCTGAGGTTTCATTTCTCAAGTACTTCAATATTTCACTTGCCTTGTCTTTGACTTCATCCTCTGGATGCTTGGTAATCACTTCTTCCAAAGCCGTCATGTAGTTGGTTTTGTCTTGTGAATGTCCAACAACTAGTGCCGCCAAAAGGTCAAATTTGGGTTGAAGGGTGTTTTCTTCAAATTTTTCATTGACCTCTTTCATTCGTTTGCCCACTTCTTCAAACCTTTCTTGTTTGAAGAATTTGTAGGTTTTTTCGTAGTAAGCCTGCAATTCTTTTTCCTGCTTATTCAGTTCATCCAAATAGTTGGGTGATTGAATAATTTTGGCATATTTGCCATCAGGATATTGGGCGAGAATTTGTTTTTTGTAGTTTTCGGCATCGGCAGTCAATCCCAGTTTTTGTGAAATGATATAGAGGCTGTATAGAACTTCTTCGGCATATTCATTGTCGGGATAGCGTGTTTGAAGTTCTTCGTATATCTCTTTTGCCTTTGCAGGATTCTCCAACTTATCGTTGTAAATTTTGCCCATACCATAGAGTCCATCCTTGATTTTTTGGTCGGATTCTTCCATTTTGGTCTCGGTCAAAGGCAAAATTGCCATGATTTCATCACGAGTCAATACCCCTGCTTCTGCATTACCGTGTGCTATTATTTCTGCTGGATCTAAACCACTCGTCTCACTATTCCCTTCTCCACCGCCTACCAAGTAGTCTGCACTCGAAATCTTACTGGCTATACGCCAATTGTTGGCACGAGGACGATCTCCCCACAAGACGGAAAACTCGGTTTTGCCTCTCTCTACAAGCGCAGGATTGTAAAATACCCAAGTATCGTTTTTCTTGTCTTTTTTATCTAATCCTTCCTCCAGAGCTGCCAATTTTGCTTGCTTTTTGCGTTCGGCTTCTTCCGCAAAAAAGGCAATTAATTCTTCAATTCGTTCTACTCTTGCAGCATTGGAAAGGTTCGCAATTTGCTGTAAACTGTCTTGCAATTCAACGGCTTGAGAGAAAGCTACCAAATCAGAAAGCACTTCTTTTTTGCGAGAAATTTCGTCGTAGTTTTCATATTCTTTGGTGAGGTACACGAGTGTACTATCGTAGAAAATACCTGCCTCTACAAAAGATTCTTTCTCGAAGAATATTTCTGCCAATCGCAAAAATGCCAATGCTTTTTGTTGGTCATTTGCAGTGCTGACCTCTGCTGCTTTTTTGAAGTATTCGGTTGCCATTGCAAGGTCTCCTGCTTCAATCGCTACTTCTGCCATTGCGAAGTAAATCTGGTCTTGAAGTTCTTCGTTTTTATCATCCTTGAGCATTTTTTCCAATGCACTAATGGCATTATCTGTACTGTAAACATCGTTTCGCATTTTGGCACGAATCACATTGATGCGAGAATGAAACTCCATGTCATATACAACGGGCTTACTCTTGATTGATTTTTTGAAGGCTGCAATCGCTTCTTCATAATTTTGGTCTTTTTCCTCCAATTGTCCCAATACAAAATACAATCTGGCTCTGCCTTCTTTTTTGCTCACTTTTCGGACAGCCTCCTGCAATGCTTGTTTTGCTTGCCCCAAATTACCCCGTTTCATATAGTAATGAGCCTTGAGAGTGCTGTATTCACCTGCCAGACGCTTAGGGAAAGTTTCGTCTTCTTCTAATCGCTCTAAAATAGTAGCGGCTTGACCATATTCTGCCATGTCAATATAGGTACGAATCATCCACATCTGCGCATCGTGATTCACCAAATCATGGGCAAACAGTCCATTGCTCACATATTTTTTGGAAGCTTTGCGCTCCATTTTCTTCAATTCTTTCTTACTTGGACTTTTCTCTTCTTCAATGATTGTTTCGGTTTCTTCGGCTGTTGTTATTTCTTCTACTTTCTCCTCCTCTACTGACGGTTCTTCTATTACCTCTTCTTCTTTGATTTTTTCCTCTTTTTTAGGTTTGTCTTCTTTTTTAGTAGATTTTTTTTCCTTTTTTGGAGTTGTCTCCTTTTCTTTTTTAGGAGCAGATTCTTTTTCTACCTTGGGTTTGGTATAAGAGGGAGTGTAGGTTTTTCCTTTCTTTTTGGCTTTTGCCCGTTTTTTCTTGTCTTTTGCTCGTCTCTTTTGGTCGGCTGCTTTCTGTTTATTGCGTTCTTTTTTTGCTTTTGCTCTTTCTTTGAGCGTTTCTTTCTTTTCTTTATCACGCTCTTTTTTAGAAGCTACCCGTTCTTTTAGAGTTTCCTTCTTTTCTTTATCGCGTTCTTTTGCAGCTTCTTCACGTTCTTTTAGTGTTTGTTTCTTTTCTTTGTCTCGTTCTTTGTCAGCTGCATCTCGTTCTTTTTGGGTTTCTTTTTTGGCTTTTGCCTTTTCTTTGTCTCTGTCTTTTTTAGCCTTTGCCCGTTCTTTCTTTTGAGTTTCAGAGTTTGCTGCTCGCTGTTTTTTCTCTGCCTTTCTGTCTTTTGCTCGCTTTTTGCTTCGTTTTTTCTTGGAGACAATTGGAGGTTTTTTGCGAATTTCGCTGTTGTATTGGTTGTCAATGTATTTGAAGGACAAAACTGCTTGATCGTAGTCTCCCATCAAAAAACTGGCTTTGCCTAAAAGTAAATACGCATCATCCACCCATTTGCTGTAAGGGCGAATTTGAATCATTGCATTTGTTTTTTCGACTACTGCGTTTAGTTCTGTACTTGCTCCTGTTCCGTCTCCTCCATTGAAGGGGTAAACGGTCAATACTTCTTGATAGCTGTCTTCATTGTCTTCAACGAGCTTTGTCGTTCCTTCCCAATACCTTATTGTCGCATTGAAGTAGCGATTGTAGCGTGCTACCATGTCTTGGTATCGAAGGTCAAAACCCGATAGGTCTTTGTCCTTTTTTTTCTTTTTACTTCTGGTAGGAGGTTTTTTAGATTCGGTTGTAGAATCGGTTTTGGGCTTGGGTTTGGTTCGGGATTGTGCGGAGACTTCCGTGATACCCAAAATAAGCAGTGCGATGACGAGAAATATTTGAGCTACGTTTTTCAAACGATTAATGCTTTTTAAATTGTTAAATGGTTGTATTGCTGTATTGCTGTATTGCTGTATTGCTGCATTGTTAATTTTGGTAAGGATTGCCAATAAAGTTGATTTCTAAATAAAATTTAAAAATTAACATCCTTCAAGTAATAAACCTTATTATGGCTTTCTTTCAAACATAAAGCCTATTTTTTAGGGCTTACTATAAACAGTACAGCCATATCGCAATTGAGCAATTCAACAGTTTTATAACTGATTTAACGTACAATCGATGAAATATGTTATCACGAACAAAGGAAGTTTGAACCAATTATAGGGCAAATTTATTGCTTTCCATTGATTTTTTAATCAATAGGCGATTTAAAGCCGCAATTTTCCGATATTTGCCCAAGTAATGAATGAAAGTTAAAAATAACCAAACTCCTAAAATTAAGAACAAAATAACTGTTTTTTTCTTGCTTCATGCAGTAAAATGGTCTTTCATATTAAAGTCTTATTAGTTTATGGAACGCAAAGATGAAAAACTGCTGGACAAATTGCAACACAAGTATCGCATGGTAATTATGCAGGATGATACTTTAGAGGAAAAGTATTCTTTTCGACTCTCACAAATGAACTTATACATTTTCCTCAGTACTATTTTGATTATCGTAGTGATTTTGGTATCCTCTGCCATTGTGATGACTCCTCTCAAATACTATATCAAAGGTTATGGCGACCCTAGTGTGCGTCGAAATATTGTAAATCTGACTTACACTTCTGATTCATTGGAGGATGTGGTTCGCAAACAATCGGCTTACATTGAAAACATCAAGAATGTGCTGCAAAATAAGGTGGAAGGAGAGGATGATGTACAGGAAGCCTACAATGAGGAGGATTATGATGAGGATTCGGAAGAGGATGGTCGATCCAGTAAGCGGTCGGAGGAGGAATTGAGATTGAGACAGGAAATAGAACAAAATGAGAATTTTGAATTGTTTGGAGATGGTTCAGATACTTACGAAGAGGGTTTGGTGAACGATTATTTTTTTCCGCCTATCAAGGGGAAATTCACTGATGGTTTTGATGCCTCCGAAGAGCATTTTGGAGTCGATATTGCAGCCCCTCTCAACTCCCCTGTCAAAAGCATTGCAGACGGTATGGTGTTGTTGTCTTCATGGACTTTGGAAACGGGCTATACAATAGCAATACAGCATGAAGATAACATGGTTTCTTTTTACAAACATAATTCGGTTTTGTTGAAAAAAGTGGGTAACTTTGTCAAGGCAGGGGAGGCAGTTGCCATCATGGGCGGAACAGGCGAAAACAGTTCAGGACCTCACCTACATTTTGAATTGTGGCACAACCAAAGACCCGTTGATCCTACCGAGTACATCAATTTTAATTAACAAACACCTGAAAAACAACATACAATATGTTCGGCTCTAAAAAAAACGCTCCACAAGAAATTTCCAAAACCACGAATAGAATACCTGCGGGTATGGCGAATCAAATCATGGATGGAACAGAGATTGAAGGAAAAATCACCTGTATTGGTGACATCCGAATTGATGGGATTTTGCATGGTTTTTTGGTATCAAAAGCAAAGGTGATTGTTGGGCCTACGGGTTTTATCAAAGGGGATGTGATTTGTGCGAATGCCAATATTCAAGGAAAAATTGAAGGAACTATCAAGGTGAAAGAATTACTCGATCTTAGAAGTTCTGCACAGATGTTTGGCGAAATTTTGTGTGGCAAATTAGCCGTTGAAGCAGGGGCAATTGTGAATGGTACGTGCAAAATGCCTGAAGGTGATTTGGATATTGACCAAGCTCATGCGAAGGCATCAACTTTAAAATCAGGTAACGATGCCAGAGATAGAAAACAATCAGGACAAAAAGCAGCGAGTTAATTATGGCAAGTATA
>JBMYXW010000128.1:0-1783 GCA_049608825.1 Chitinophagales bacterium | reverse complement strand
AGCAGATGCTTATTTTGGTATGTCCCCTATTTTAACGGTTGTATTCAGTTTGGTGGCGGTCCTTGTTGCAATGTTAATTGTGGTTCGTGAATTTATTGGTGAAAAATAAGAAGGCAGAATAGAGAAGCGAGATGTCAGACTTCAATTTTATCCAATCAATTAAAAAAATCAGAATGCCTCTTTCTACTGTTTTTAAAAAAGTCGCTTTGTTTGCTGCAATTGTAGGCTTGGGTGTTGGCGCATTGCAGTACCTTCAATTGTTGGGTTCTCAACCCGATTTCGCTTGGGTGTGCTATGTATTTTTTACCCTCCTCACCTTCCTCACGATTTATATTACTTCTCTTGCCACAAAAGCAAGCAGTAAATCTTATGGCACAACGATGATTTTGGGTGCCATGGGCATTAAGTTTATATTGAGTATGTTTATGATTTTGGGTTATATTTTGGCGGTTAGTCCCGAAAATCCTCGATTTGTCTTACCCTTTTTTGTATTGTATATTTTGTTTACCGTGGTCGAAACCCATTATTTGTTGAGGATTACAAAAGAAGCATAATCTAACACAAATATTCCTGTTTGTTCCAAAATGATTAAAGACTTCAAATCTTACCCATACAGTTTCCCCTTTATTTCCTCCCTTATTCCATAACAAAAATTTTCTTTTCCTCCTCAAAATTATTTGATAAATTGAGTATTGCGGTTTAATTTACAGACAACGAAACATTTAATCATAGTTTTGTATGTAATATTGGTAAGTATTTCGCTGAAAGGGCAGGTGAAATTTTTGCAAAGAAGAAATGCTGTTCGATTTTCGTACTTTTGAAGTGTAAAAACTATCAAAACATACATTTTCCCAAAAAAACGAACTTTTTACTGCAATTTATAGTTAATTAGGCAAACAATTCTTACTTCAATTTCCTGTATCCAATGACCAAAACCCTCGCCCACATCATCCTTCCCCTCGCCATTCCCCTCAAATATTCCTACGAAGTCACCGATGAATGGAAAGACAAAATTGCAGTCGGCAAACGGGTCGAAGTACAGTTTGGAGTGAAGCGAATCTATGCTGGTATTGTCAAGGAAATTTTTGAGAAAGAAATGGAAGAAGGTGATTTTGAACCCAAACCCATTTTAAATGTTTTGGACGATGAACCTATTTTGACCTCCAAACAAATCACCTTTTGGGATTGGCTTTCGGAATACTATATGTGTACGGAGGGCGAAATAATGTTCAATGCTTTGCCTTCGGGTTTCAAATTGTCGAGCGAAACCAAACTGGTTATCAATCCCAATTTTGACCAAGATTTTTCGCTTTTGGACGATAGAGAATACCTCATTGCAGAAGCTCTAACCAATCAAGACGAAATCACGATTGAAGATGTCCAGGATATTTTGGAGTTGAAAAACGTCTTTTACATCGTCAAATCTTTGATTGAGAAAAGTGTCATCATCGCCAAAGAGGAATTGAAGCACAAGTACAAGCCCAAAACCAAAACTTACATTAAATTAGCCGAAGCGTATAAGGACGAGAGCAAATTGGAGGCATTTTTTGAAAAAATCAGTCGAGCACACAAGCAGCAATCCATCATCATGGCATACATTCAGATGAGCAATGAGAAGGAAAAGCAAGACCTATTTGACAAAAAACGGTGCTGAAAAAAGCCAATGCCAGCAGCGCACAAATGAAAGCCTTGATTGACAAGGGCATTTTTGAAGCAGTGGAGGTAGAGGTGAGCCGCCTACAAGATGATTTTGAAGGAGAGACATTGACCTACGAACTGTCTG
>JBMYXW010000127.1:0-7376 GCA_049608825.1 Chitinophagales bacterium | reverse complement strand
AAGCTTCCTTCGCCGCCACTCACTTGCACATTTAGGTCGTAGGTCACCAAATCTGTTGAACACGCCTTGCCCGCTTCTTCGATGATTATCGGTTTGCCTTCGGTCAATTGCACAGGGATTCTACTGCTGTTACAACCTGTCACATCTTCCACAACTTCAGCGTAGTAAGTACCCGCACTTGAAGGAACAAATCCACTCGAACTACTCACCAAATTTCCGCCAAAAGCGGCATCGTACCAGCTCACGCTAAAGCCCGTTGAAGGCGTTGCGACTGAAATTATTTTGTCGGGCGTTTCGCCAAAACAGAAGGTAGCAGGTTGCGGATTCGTTGGAGGATTGACGGGTTCGCAATTGCAAACTTTTGAAGCTAAGGTCAAATCTCTGTCACAACCTTCATCGTCTGTTGCAGTCACATTCACCGCTTGCCCTGCTGCAATTCCTTCAATCCTAAAACTGCCAAATCCTTCGTCGACAACTGTTCCCGAATTTGCCACCAAAGTATAAGCACTTCCACTTCCGCCCAAAACGGTCAATGTTGCGGTGTAGCTCACCAAGTCTTCGGAGCAAGTGGATGCGCCTTGAATAATCGTAATCGGTGGCAATTCGCTCAAAGTGACTGCCACTCTGTCGCCACTACATCCGCTTGCATTTTCGACCACCAAAGCGTAGTAAGTACCTGCCGTTGAAGGTGTGAAACTATTGGCATTACTCACCAAATTTCCGCTAAAAGGCGCATCGTACCATTCTATGCTGAAACCGTTGGGCGCATTGCCAACTGAAATGGCAGCCGTTTCACCTTCGCAAACTTGTGCGTTTTGTGGGTTTGTCGGTGCTGCAATGTCGGGGCAATCGCATTGTGGGGCGTTGAAGTTGGCGTTTGCCGAACAGCCTTCAATGTCAGTGACGGTCAAATTCAAACCAGAATCCGCTGCAATGCCCTGAATCGTGAAGTTTCCACCGCCTTCTTCAAGGACGTTCAAACCACCCACTGCAAAATCAAATCCGCCACTTCCACCGCTTACATTGACGGTCAAATCGTAGGTCGTCAAATCTTGTGAACAATTGAAGCCCACTTGACTGACCACGATTTGTGGCAATTCGGTCAAAGTCACTTCAATGCGCTCGCTCACACAAGCATTTGCGTCCACCGTTTCTGCAAAATAACTGCCTGCTGCGGATGGGGTAAAGCTTGCGCCTGTCGCCAATGAAATCCCCCCTGTTGCGGTATTGTACCAGTTGATAATCGAACCTGCTGGTGGATTGGCAACGGAAATAGGTGCTGGGCTTTCGCCAAAACAAAACTCATTGGGCATTGGGTTGGTCGGTGCTGCAACGGTTGGACAATCACACTCAAAAGGTCCCGCCAAAGTTTGCAGGCTGCAATTCTCGCCATCCACCACTTCAATGTTTACAATGCTGCCAGAAGGTACACCTGCAATCGAAAAATTGCTCGAACTGTTTTGGCTAACGCTGAAAGCCTCTGCCGTAACCGTATAATTTCCCGTTCCTCCACCGACAAAAATTTGAAAATCGTAGGTCTCCAAATCTGCCGAACAGTTGTAGTCGCTGACCACCTCCATTGTGATTTCGGGTTGTTCGGTCAAGGTTGCCGAAACTCGGTCGCTGTTGCAATTCGAGGCGATTTCCACGATTTCTGCCCAATACGTTCCCGCCATTGAAGGGGTGAAAGTTGCGCCTGTCGCCAAAATATTGCCGCCTGTTTCGCTGCTATACCATTGTGCTTCAAAGCCGATTGAAGGGGCATCTACCGACAATGAAGTTGGGGTTTCGCCAAAGCAAAAACTGTTGTCGTTTGGATTCGTTGGAGGGGAAACATCGGGGCAGTCGCAATTAACCGCAGGTAAATTTATACTTGCTATACAGTCATTGGAGTCGGTGACATTTGCCGTAGCTGCCGTTCCAGAAGGGATGTTTTCGATGGTAAAAGTGCTGTTTCCGTTGTCGGTGAATAATAAGCCGTTGGCATTGAAGGTGTAGGGCGCAGTGCCGTTTTCGATGCTGACGGTGATAGTGTAGGTCTGCAAATCTTCGGGACATTCGCTACCGTTGTTCACGATTTGAAGGGCATCTAACTCAATCGCTTCGACCGCTATTCTATCACTTGGACAATCGCTTTCATCCTCTCGAATTTCGACATAATACGTGCCTGCCGTTGAAGGGGTGAAGCTTGTGCCTGTCGCCAATTCATTTCCAGCATTTGGCGCATCATACCAATAAATCGTAAAACCTGCTCCTGCATCATCGACATTGAAAGCTGCAAAATTTTCACCACTGCAAATCGTTTGATTCGCCAAACCCGTAGGTGCTGCCACATCTGGACAACCGCAATCGGGCGCATTGAAGGAATCGGAAACGGTACAATCCAAATCGTCATTTGCAGTCACGTCAATCGGAGTACTTGCAGGAATGTCATTGACCGTAAAGGTATTGTCGCCATTGTCGGTGACTGTTCCCGCATTTGCCGAAAGGCTGTAATTGCCATTTCCGCCCAAAATGGTGACGGTAATCGAGTAGGTCGCTAAATCTTCCGAGCAGCTTGTGCCATTGTTGATGAGGGCTATTTGTGTCAATTCGATGGCTTCAAGGGCTACTCTGTCGCTTGGACAATCGCTTGCATCTTCTTGGGTTTCGGCATAATAAGTACCTGCACTTGAAGGGGTAAAGCTGTTGCCTGTCGCCAATTCTGTTCCTCCGTTGGGAGCATCGTACCAATAAATGGTAAATCCTGTTGGGGCATCATCTACTTCAAAAGGCGCAAAATCACCTCCAAAACAAATTGTTTGGTCTTGTAATCCTGTCGGTTCTGCAATGCCAGGGCAATCGCAGTTGGGAGCAGAAAAAGTGGAATTGCCTTCGCAGTTCATGTCATCGGTTGCGGTAAAACTTAAATTAATATCGATTGGAATATTGCTGATGTTATAAGTGCCATTGCCAGTGTTGATAGCGACACCTCCATTGGCTTCAATTGTATAATTTCCACTTCCGCCCGAAACGGTGACATCAACGCTGTAAGTTGTCAAGTCGTTGGAACAGTTGGCATTCTCATAAATAATGTCAATCGCTGATAATTCAATCGCTTCAACGGCTACTCGTTCGCTTGGACAATCGCTTGCATCTTCTTGGATTTCGGCATAATACGTTCCTGCGCTTGAAGGGGTGAAGCTGTTGCCTGTTGCCAATTCGTTGCCAGCATTTGGCGCATCAAACCAGTGAACGGTAAATCCTGCACTTGCGCCATTGGCGGTGAAAGCTGCAAAATCTGCTCCGTTGCAGATGGTTTGGTTTTGAAGTCCTGTCGGTGCTGCAATGTCTGGACAATCGCAGTTAGGCGCATTGAAGGTAGTATTTGCTTCGCAGTTTGAATCGTCTTTTGCCAAAATATCAATAGGAGTATTTGCAGGGATATTGCTGATGGTAAAGGTGTTGTCGTTGTTATCTGTAATGTTTCCAGCATTGGAGGTTAAGGCATAATTTCCATTGCCGCCTGTAATCGTCACCATGATTGAGTAAGTTGCTAAATCAGCAGAACATTCTGTTCCGTTGTTGGAAATGATGACTTCAGCTAATTCAATCGCTTCAACGGAAATTCTATCGCTCGGACAATCGCTTGCATTTTCTTGGACTTCGACATAATACGTACCTGCTGCGGTTGGGGTAAAGCTCGTTCCTGCTGCGATTGCTGTTCCTTCATTTGCCACATCAAACCAATAAATACTGAATCCTATACCCGTTATATTTACTACAAATGCGTCAAAATTTTGTCCATTGCAGATGGTTTGGTCTTGGGGTGTGCTTGGTTCGGGAATGTCGGGGCAGTCGCAATCGGGTGCATTGAAGGTGGTGTTGGCATTGCAGTTTAAATCGTCTGTTGCATTGAAATCTACGGCTGTGTTTGAAGGAATATTGCTGACGGTGAACGTATTACCACCATTGTCTGTTACATTTCCAGCATTTGCCAAAAGGCTGTAATTGCCATTGCCGCCTGAAATGGCAACAACTATTGTATAGGTTGTCAAATCGGCAGAGCAGAAAGCATTGTTTGAAGTGATGGTGATTTCGTCCAATTCGATGGCTTCAACGGCTACTCTATCGCTTGGACATTCACTTGCATCTTCTTGGATTTCGGCATAATAAGTGCCTTCGGTTGAAGGTGTGAAACTGTTGCCTGTTGCCAATTCTGTTCCACCACTTGAAGCGTCAAACCAATGGACGGTGAATCCTGCGCCTGCATCATCGGCTGTGAAAGCGGCAAAAGTTTCACCATTGCAAATCGTTTGATTGCTTAAACCTGTTGGTTCGGGAACATCTGGACAGTCGCAATTAGGCGCATTGAAAGAGGTATTTGCGGTACAACCTTCTTCGTCTTCAACGTCAATGTTTGTGGCTGTATCGGCAGGGGTTCCGCTAATTGTATAAGTTCCATCTCCATTGTCGGTAACAGTTGCAGCACCTGCGTCAATACTTGTGTAGTTTTCGTTTCCGCCTGATATGTTGACGATTAAATCGTAGGTCAAAAGGTCGACAGCGCAAGTACTGGAATTTTGAGTGATGATGATTGGAGCTAATTCCGAAATGGTGACGGCTGTTCGAGTACTTTCACAATCGTTGGTGGTTGGGGAAGTTGTGGCGTAGTATGTGCCTGCAGCAGATGGGGTAAAACTGTTGCCTGTTGCGACTTGCGTTCCGCCTGTTTCGGCATCGTACCAGATAATTTCGCTTTCTCCATCAGCTGGTGAGTCGACTGCAATGGTTTCCAAACTTTCGCCAGCACAGAAAACGGCATCTTGCGGATTTTGGGGCGCATCCAATGTTGGGCATGGACAACCCACGTTCCCAACCGAAAAACTGCCTGTACAACCTGCATCGTCTTCTACATTGACGGTGACGGAAGTATTGGCGGGAATGTCTTCAATGGTGTAGCTTCCTGCTCCATTGTCGTTGATGGTCAAACTATTTGCAGTGACATCGGTATAATTTCCTGTGCCTCCACTAATGGAAATACCTAAGTTGAAAAAGTTCAAGTCGGGTGAACAAGTATTGTCACCTTCATTGAGAGCGATAGGGTCGTATTCTTCTGCAATGACTTCAATACGAATACTTTTGCAGTCGCTTCCACTTTCGGTTTCTACGATTTCGGCATAGTATGAACCAAAAGAAGGTGGGGTAAAGCTTGCGCCTGTTCCTAATACTGTGCCTCCTGTTTGGGCATCGTACCAACGTACTTCAAAACCTGCGGCTGGTTCGTCAACCGAAATGGCTTGGGGGCTGTTTCCATTGCAAGCATTGGAGTTCACAGGATTACTTGGAGGATTTGGGCTTGTGGCATCGGCAAGCGTAAATTCTTCGGTGTATTCACATCCTGCGCCGTTGGTGACGATGAGTGTGTAAGTTCCTCCACTCAAATCGTTTATGTTATTGGTGGTGTTGGTGGCATCGGCTGACCAACTGTAAGTGATTGGAGCCGTATTTCCGACGGTTATAGTTGCGTTTGCTGTTCCGTCTGTGTTCTCGCAGGTTGGATTCGTCGTTGTAAGATTGACATCGAAAGGATTTGAAACACTACAATTTGAAGGGTCGTTGCAGGCCCCTGCTGTTGGTGTAGCATCGTTTTCCCAAGTGCCTCCTCCATCAATGGTTCGGTGAATACTCAAATCGGTGTTGGATACTTGACCGATGTAAACGATGTTGGCGATGTCTTTGGCTTTGGGCAAATTGGTGGTTTGGAGGCAAGGATTATCGGGTAAACAGGGAGTTTTATTGAATTCGCTTTCGGAATTGAGTTTGAAGGCTTCGTTGTCGAAAAATGTCCAATAAATGGCATTGACTACGGTTCCGTCTGGCTCGAATAGGGCGACCCATCCATCGGTGTTTTCGAGAAACCAAATATTTGAACCGCAAAAGTTTGAAGTGTTGGCGTAATCATTGAGGACGATGTCGACATTGGTCGCTCCTGCACCGCCAATGACCATAAAATCCATTGGGTCGATAACTGAGCCTTCAGGAAATATGAATGTTCCACTGCTTCCGTCTTGGGTTTTAGATGTTAAAATATAACAACTCAAATCTATGAATAGACATTCGTTGGGGTTGTAGAGTTCGACCCATTCGTTGCCGCAAGTGGGTGTGGTGTTGTTGAACATGGCTTGGTCGCAAACATTAAATGCGGAGGAGGGCTTGGGCATGACTTCATTGATAACTACTTGGGCTTGAAGGCTTGAAAGGGTAAACGAGATTAGACATAGCACGGCTATGAATAAAATAAATTTGGGTTTGTTTAATTTTTGCATTGTGTAAACAGTTAATTTGGATGATTGGTGACTGGTAGTAGATTTACCTTTAGGTAGGTAGTGGGTAAGTAATATTCAATCTCTATTTTTGTGGTAGATTGAAAATAGTGGTTGGTTTTGGTGGCTTGGTTTCGCTTCAACTGTTGACGAGGTTTTCAACCGTCGTCAAAGTTTTGCTTGGTATGTATTCTGCAAAATTCTTACCAAAATATGACACAGTGTGTGAGACTCTTCTATTTATGTTGAAACTTCATAATGTTAATGAAAAAAATAAATGTATTTCGTTGGTTGTTATTTCCTTTTGGATGGTTGTATGGCGTGGTAGGATGGTGTAGAAATAAATTGTATGATTGGAAGGTGTTGAAAGCGACTGGTTTTGATGGGGTGCGATTGATTGGTGTGGGGAATTTGAGTAGTGGCGGAACGGGTAAAACGCCCCACGTTGAGTATTTGGTGAATCGGTATAAGGAGAATTATAAGGTGGCTACTTTGAGTCGGGGGTATAAGCGCAAAACGAAGGGTTTTGTATTGGCGACTGCCCAATCTACGGCTTTGGAGATTGGGGATGAACCGATGCAGATGTATCGAAAGTTTGGGAAAGAGGGTGTGTCTGTGGCGGTTTGTGAGAATCGGGTGGAAGGGGTGCGAAAATTGCTGGAATTGCAGCCTGATATTGAGGTGATTGTATTGGATGATGTGTTTCAGCATCGAAGGATTCAGGTAGATACTCTGTATCTTTTGACCGATTTTAGCCATCTTTTTACGGAGGATTTTGTGTTGCCTATGGGGAGTTTGAGAGAGTTTCGAAAGGGGTATGAACGGGCAGATGTGATTGTGGTGACGAAGTGTTCGAATGATTTAACGGAGGTGAGGAAAGAGGAAATTGTTGAAGGGATTCGACCTTTGGAGCATCAGAAGGTGATTTTTTCTTTTTTGGAATATGGAGTTCCTTATTCTTTTTTTGATGCTCCTCATACTGTCCAACATCCCCCTAACCCCCTTCAAAGGGGGAATAGTATTGTGTTGGATTGGGAGGAGGATGCTGCTGTGTTGGTGGTGTGTGGGATT
>JBMYXW010000126.1:0-7397 GCA_049608825.1 Chitinophagales bacterium | reverse complement strand
TAGAGCAGTTCGATTTGCATCGCATTGCAGAACTCAATGAAATCGAACAATCTATCAACATTCGCTACATTGAGCGTCAGCCATTGGAGGAAGTCATCAAACGTATCAACAAAGTTCTTTCGGCTTATTTACCCAAGAGAAAAAAAGGAGACGATACCCAGATTGTATTGGAAGGAAACTTATTCATTATTCCCAAAGAGGTAGCGAGTGGATTTTTGTACCATGAACTACCCAAACTCTTGAATGACTTCAATATTTATGGTGCAGAAAAATTGAAGTCCTATAAGATTGCACCAATGCAACCTACATTGAATTTGTCTTTGAATCATGGAATCGACTTTCTGGAAGGAGATGCAAGCTTGGATTTTGAAGGAGAACTGATTGGTTTGTTTGATGCAATTACCCAATACAATAAACAAAAATATGTGCTATTGAGTGATGGAACTCATGCGGTAGTAAATGGGGAATACATCCAGAAGCTGCAAAGAATTTTTCGCAAGAAGAAAAAAGGTGTAGAGTTGTCTTTCTTCGATTTGCCCTTTGTGGAAGAATTGATTGATGAAAAAGTGGCTAAAAAGACCTTCAAAAAATCCCGTGCTATTTTTGAAGGCTTCAATAAAATCGCTTCAAAACGCACCAAACTCCCCAAACTAAATGCCACACTTCGCCCCTACCAAAAACAGGGCTTCAAATGGCTCAACTATTTGTACGAGAACAAATTGGGTGGCTGCTTGGCAGACGATATGGGATTGGGTAAAACGCTCCAAGCGATTGCGATGTTGGCGAAAATTTACCCAGCCGAAACCAAACCGACGCTGATTGTAATGCCCCGAAGTTTGCTCTTCAACTGGAAAAGTGAGGTCGAAAAATTTGCGCCTCAATTGACGACTCATACCTATTATGGACAGCAACGGATTTTGGAAGTCGCTTTGCGGTCGCAGTTGATTTTCACAACCTACGCCATTGCCCGAAACGACATTGAAGCTTTGAAGGAAGAGCAGTTTCACTACCTTATTTTGGACGAATCCCAAAACATCAAAAATATCCAGGCTCAAACCACGAAAGCCATTATGATTTTGAACGCCGACCATCGTATGGCATTGAGTGGTACGCCAATAGAAAACAATTTGGGTGAGTTGTATTCCTTGTTTCGTTTTTTGAATCCTGCCATGTTCGGAACAGCCAGTATGTTCAACGAAAATTATGGTATTCCCATCCAAAAAGACAACAATCCCGATGTGATTCAAGAGCTTCGTCGAAAAATTTACCCCTTCGTTTTGAGGCGATTGAAGAAAGATGTATTGCATGATTTGCCCGACAAAATCGAGCAGACTTTGTATATCGAAATGACCCGAGAACAAAAGAAACTCTACGAAAAACGCCGACAGTTTTACCAAAATGCCATCCAAAGCCAAATTGCCCAAAAGGGATTGCAGCAAACCCGCTTTTTCATTTTTCAAGCTTTGAGCGAACTCCGACAAATCGCTTCGATTCCAGAAGCCAAAAGTGATGGAAAAATCCTTTCGCCCAAGCGAGAAATGCTGCAAGAACAAGTTTTGGATGCGGTAGCAAATGGTCACAAGATTTTGATTTTCGTGAATTTTTTGGCGGCTATTGAATTGATTGGAGAGCAGTTGGATCATGCAGGGATTGACTTTGTGAGTATGACGGGTTCGACTCGTGACCGACAGGCTTTGGTGAACCGCTTCCAAAACGACCCAAATTGCCGAGTGTTTTTGATGACCTTGAAAACAGGTGGAACGGGACTGAACTTGACAGCCGCAGATACCATTTTTATTTTTGACCCGTGGTGGAATGTATCAGCAGAGAATCAAGCGATTGACCGAGCGCACCGAATCGGACAAACCAGCAAGGTCTTGGCATACAAGATGATTACCCAAGGTACTATCGAAGACAAGATTCTCCTATTGCAGGCTAAGAAAAAGGAACTTTTTGACAATATTATTTCGGCAGATACTGGGGCAATGAAGTCTCTTTCGGAGGATGATATTAACTTTATTTTGGGATAGTTATGAGCAAAGTCAAAGTATTGGAAGTTCCTGCTGATTTGTATGAAGAGATGTCTAAGGCATACCGCAAAATGGACTTGGTGGCGAGTATGCAGCCTTTGGTATTTAAGTTTTTGTCGGAAAACAAAAACTTGGCATTGGAAGAAGGTATTCCTGAATATTACTACTCCAAGTTGAGGCTTGGTTCTAATAATCTAAAAAGGGATATCCTACATCTTTGTTGTATGGTTTTCTTGACTCCAAAGTTACTGGGAGGATTTTTGGAATATCTTCCCAAAGATATTCGAGCGATTTTAGATGCCTTTATGTGGAATGAACAATTGAGTGAAGACGAAATCAAGCGAGATGTTGGAGTTGATATTATTAAACCTATAAAAAAAACTAAAGAAAGGTATTACTACTATAAAGAAGAATTGAAGCCAGCTTACCAATTTTTTTCTTCAAAATCTTACCATACATGGAATAGTGATAGAAATTATAAATACAATCTTTTCTTAGTGTCCACATTGAGAGCTTTACTAATCAAAAATTCTCCAAAACCTAAAAATTACCACCTCCACCCTACTACACTTGAAAAAACAGATTATATCTATCATGGCGAAAAAGATATTTTTTTGGAGTTGCCTCGATTGATGGCGTACTATGAACAAGGTTATATTAGACTAACCGCAAAAGACCGCCCCGTAGCCAATTCACTTGGAAAGATACAGCGTGCGCTCGAATTAGTAGAATTTTTTGAAGATTCAAAAGATAAACTAATAGGCAATCTACGTACCAATGCGATTGCAGGATTATTGGTTTTTAGTCGTAAGGTCAAATATAGAAAAAGTCATGTCACTTTAATCAAACAACTCTTTGAATGGTATCGCAAGGAAACGTTTTTAAGTTTTCCACGTTTACTGACACACATAAAAGGAGTGGGTCAAATGTATGACTATGACTTAAAATCTGTTGAATCTCAAATGTTTGAAGTACTTCAAGAGATGCCTTTGGATAATTGGGTGACAATGGAGAATGTAGTGGATTTTATCAGGTACCGTAATTTATCCATTGAACCTGTTCCATATTATACTGCAAGTAATCGACTTTATTTGGTGAAAGAGGGTAGTCGAAGTCACAAGGCGAGACATTACATCAAAGAAGGCTTGTATCCATCAGCTATTACACATCCTTTGATAAAAGCCAATTTTTTCTTGTTTGCGGCTTTTGGATTAGTCGAAATTGCTTACAATCAGCCAGATACTACTGAAATTGCCAAAACCTATTTCTCTCCCTATGATGGACTCCAATTTGTGCGTTTGACAGAATTGGGAGCGTATGTCATTGGTAAAAAGCAAAAATACAATCCGCCAGAGGAGAGTAAGCAAGTTCCTTTGGTTTTATCCCCTGATTCGCTGATGATTCTTTCAGATGAACGTGATACCACAGCCGATATTTTGCTTCAAAACTATACCCGAAAAGTAGGTGCCAACCGCTACCAAACAGATGCGTCTGTTTTTTTGAGTGGATGCACCAGCAAAAAACAATTAGAAAACAAAATAAAACTCTTTTCAAAAACCGTTTCCAGTAAGCCTCCCGAAAATTGGACAGCTTTCTTCAATGAATTGCGAAGTAAAATTAATCCTTTTGAAGAGGTTGGAGATAAATATACGATGCTGAAAATTCCTCCAAGCAATCGAGAGTTGATTCAATTGATTGCACAAGATTCAATTTTGAAAAAGTTGGTATTGAAGGGGGAAGGTTTTCATGTTTTTGTAGAGAAAAAGGATTTGACAGTGTTCAAAAGTAGGCTGATGGAGTTTGGTTTTTTATTTGCTCAATGATATTCTATACCTTTTGATTTGAACTATGAACAAAGTATTGAACATACCCCAAGATATTTACAATGAGTTTTATGTGAGATATACGGCTGATGAAATGAAAAAAAAGCTGCAAGACCATGTTATTGGTTTTTTGCAGCAAAATCAAGATTTGTGTCTTGCAGAAGGTCTTTCACCTTATATCTATACCAAAGTTCACGATAGTTTTATAAAGAAAGAGTATGTGGTTAAGCTGTTCTGTGTTCCTTTTTTGAGTGAAAAACTACTGGATGCTTTTCGGGCATACCTGCCAAGTAAAATAAGGGCTATTTTGGACGAATTGGTTTGGAAAGGGCAAATGCACGAAGATGAAATTAGGGAAGAATTAGATATTGAAATAGTAGATGTAGTACCTGCCGAACATTCGTGGGCAATGCCTGAAAGAACTGTTAATCTGAGATTTAAATTCTTTTTGGCAAAAAGTCAGGTGGTGTATGCAGGAAGTAAAGGAAAAATCTATACGCTTACCTTGTTGCCTAAGTTGTTGAAATATTTGAGAGTCAACTATCCCAAGCCCAAAAACTACGATTTACATCCTACTACGGTCAAAGAAACAGAGTTTGTATATTCGGGTGAGAAGGATATTTTATTGGAATTACCTCGATTATTGGCGTATTGTGGACAGGGGAATATCAAGCTCTCCAAAAAAAATATTCCTCTATCAAGTACACTCAACAAGATGCAACGTACCTTGGAGTTGGCGGAGTTTTTTGAGAGTACCAAAGATAAAACACTTCAGAATGTACGTACCAATGCGATTGCGAGTTTGTTGGTATTTGGTGACAAGTTGATGAAGGAAAAAAGCCCTGTGGAATTTCTGAAAAAAGTGTTTCATTCCTACGCCAAGAAACACTTTTTTGCAAGTATGCCCCGACTATTGACTTTATTGAACGGCACGGGTTATTGGAAAGATAGAGAACTCGATAGTGTTGAATTACAATATTTCGCTTTGCTGAAACTGATGCCTTCAGGAAAATGGATTGACTTCAAGAACATAGAAGATTTATTGAAGTTTCGGCAGTGGAATATTGAACCTATTTACTCTGTTACGGCACACAATCATCTGTATTACAGTAGAAAAACGAATCGAGGCACAGAAAAGGAATTTCTTTGGGGAAATATCTTTTATAGAGCTCTTGTGATACCATTACTCAAAGCCAACTTCTTTTTATTTGCTGCTTTTGGGCTGGTCGAAATTGCCTACAATCAGCCCGATACTTCCGAAATTACCAGAACATTTTTTTCTCCTTATGATGGACTTCAATCGGTGAAATTAACCGAATTAGGAGCATTCATCACAGGGCAAAAACAGAGTTATGAACCACCTGTTGATGTCAACCAAACACCTTTGGTTTTGTCGGAAGATTCGCTGATGATTCTCTCGGATGAAAGCGATGCAACTGCACATATCTTGCTGCAAAACTTCACCCAAAAAGTAGGAACAAACCGCTACCAAACGGATGAGGCTATTTTTTTGAAGGACTGTTCCTCTCAATCAGATTTACGCCAAAAAATCAACCTGTTCGAGCAAACCGTCACAGCAGAACTACCTACTAATTGGGAAACCTTTTTTGAAAGATTGAAGGCAAAAGTCAATCCTTTTAAGAAAGTCACCAGCAAATATGAACTGCTCCAAATTCCTCCAAATAATCAAGAATTGATTCAATTGCTTGCCCATGATTCTGTTCTGAAAAATTTGGTATTGAAGGGAGAAGGATTTCACATTTTTGTAAAGAAAATCGATTTGACACCCTTCAAAAACCGATTGAAGGAGTATGGATTTTTAATACCTTAATTTTTTATTTTCATCTTAATATTCATTCCTTTTTATGGGAGTAATACGAAATATATACGAAGCTTTGGGTGAATATTACACCAAAACAGTTTTGGACAAAGGTTGGAAGCCTTTGATAGATGATTTTTTGTCGACAAATACCGCATTGTGTTTATCGGAGGGAATGCCCGATAAATTGGTGGGCAAAATTGCGGTTAAACGCATCAACAAGGGGGATTTAATGGATTTGTGTTGCGTACCTTTTTTGAGTCAACCTTTGTTTGAAGCCTTCCAAAAGACCCTTCCCAAAGATTTGGTAACCATTTTAGGTGAGTTGGTATGGGTAAAAGAATTGCATCAACAGGAAATCAAAAATAAGTTTGATATCGAAATTGGTGAACTGAGACCTTCTCAATATTCATGGGGAAACGATACCTATGAACTAAGTGATATGTATTATTTGTTTGTGGTGAATAGCGAATGGGGCCAAGCTCGTAGTCATACTTTGAGACTGCCTTCCGCACTTAGAAAACGGCTGGCTGCTTTTTTCCCAAAGCCCAAAAACTTCGATATTCACCCAACGACTCCAAAGAAAACGGACTGGACTTACAATGGTGAACAAGATATTTTTTTGGAATTGCCCCGATTGTTGGCGTATCAAGGACAGGGAAACATCAAATTGACCAAAAAACTGCGCCCTGTATTGAGTGGACTGAGCAAGATGCAACGGACACTGAATATCCGAGAGTTTTTTGAGGATACCAAAGACCGAGCATTGAAGAATCTGCGTACCAATGCTATTGCAGGTATCTTGACGACATACATTGATGTTAAGGAAAAAAAACCTGCCAAACTCATCAAAGCTTTTTTTAAACAGTACCAAAAAAGTAGCTACAATAGCTTGGCTCTACTACTCACCCATGTCAAAGGAACGGGGCATTTAGACCATTGGAATACGAAACACATTGAAGGAGCTTTTGTAGAAATATTGAAGGAATTGCCTTTGGGAGAGTGGGTAGATTTTCAAAATATTGAAGATTTTGCGAAGTACCGAATGTTGGATATTACTCCCATTGACAAAGACATTGCAGGAAGCAAGCTCTACGTCAATAATGTAGAAAGGTATAGTAAGAAGCGATACATCAAAGGGGATATTTTCAATTCAGTGATTACCCAATCCTTGCTGCGAGCCAATTTCTTTTTGTTTGCCGCTTTTGGCTTGGTCGAAATCGCCTATGATACGCCCGATACAACCGAAATCGTGACCACTTATTTTTCACCTTACGATGGGATTCGATATGTGAAAATCACCGATTTTGGTGCGTATGTTTCGAGTGACTACAAAACAGACTATACTCCTCCTCAAACCGCTCGAAAAACGCCTTTGGTTTTGTCAGAAGATTCGCTGATGATTCTATCGGACGATACAGATGTAACTGCCGATATTTTGCTGCAAAATTATACTCAAAAAGTCGGACCGAATCGTTATCAAACTGATGCTGCGATTTTTTTGAAGGATTGTCGTTCAGTCCAAGATATTAAGTACAAGATAGATTTGTTTCACCAAACAGTCACCAGCAAACTACCTGCTAATTGGAAAGTGTTTTTTGATGGACTACTTGCCAATACAAATCCTTTTGAAAATGTGAGCAGTAAGTACATTATTTTCAAAATTCCGCCAACAAATCGGGATTTGATTCAATTGGTTGTCCAAGATTCGATTTTGAAGAAGTA
>JBMYXW010000125.1:0-7456 GCA_049608825.1 Chitinophagales bacterium | reverse complement strand
ATGTTATGAATGTCAATGGAAATTCTTTGGAGGGCTCAACGAAGGCTGTATCAAGCAGAAAATATGTACAGATGGAAAATAGTTACCAATATTTTGATAAAAACCAGAGTATGGGTTCACATAT
Source organism: Chitinophagales bacterium (assembly GCA_049608825.1). GTDB lineage: Bacteria > Bacteroidota > Bacteroidia > Chitinophagales > UBA2359 > JAUHXA01. Next base: position 7,332 of record JBMYXW010000125.1, on the reverse strand, counting down.
TGAAATGACCAAACAAGGAGATGATGTTCAGATTAAATTGACGATTGGTGGCAACCCTACTTCTACTATGAATGTTTTAGGTGTAGTGAGTGGTTCTCAAGGAGATGTTTTTTATGGTACGTATGGTGATAATGATAAGTATTTTGCAACGGTTAGTTTGATAAGAACTCCTTGTCCTCAATAATCATTGTAAATCATATACTCGACTTGTTAGAAATTGATGGATATATAACCCCCTTCAAAGAGCAATCTTTGAAGGGGGTTGTTTTTTAGGTTCTTTGACAGTTTTTTATGTTGACTTGGAGCTGGATGAGGTGAACCTCGCCAATGTGCAAAGTGTGGCTACATATAGGGAGTTGGTGGGGCAGTTGAGTTGTGTGTTTTGGCTATAAAGGATAAGGTGAAATTGAAGGGAAAACGGAATTATTCGATGTAATGAAAGGATGGAGGGGGGAGTCGTTATTTTGTGAAATATTTTTTGCCCTTTCTAAATGACAAACATTTTAGAGAGTTTTTTTTTGTGTGGATAAGAGGGTTTGGTTTTTTTGAAATGAGATTATTAAAAATAAATATTGTTGATTATCAATCATTTAAAATGTTTTGAAGCGATGGAAATGAAGAAAAAAATATTTTTTCCTTCAAAAGTTTCCCAAACTATTTTGTGCCAACGTCTATGAGGGCGACAACAAACAATAACAACAATATTTATTTTTTAAACCTTTTTAATCTCATTTATTATGAAAAATTTATTTAAAATTTTTGCCCTTATTGCAGTATTATTCACTGCTGTTACAGAAACTGCTGATGCCCAAACTCGACGTAGCGGAACGACTAATACGACTTCTGGAAGCTCTTTTTCTAAGAACTTCTCTGGTGGTAGTGCTTTGACCCCTGCTGGTGTGATTGACTTTTATATTGACTTCAAAGAAGAATCAAGAAAGAATTGTATTGGAATGACTATGATGACCAATGAAGTAAGTAAAATTGACTACCCTGTTTACTCCCAATTTCCTATATCTACTTGGGCAGAAGGAGGTTTTGGAGTGCAAGCAAATAAAAGTGGATTGAAATCAGCAAATAACCAACGATTTTGGAGCAATAAAATGTTTCAAGATAAGAACAACAACTACCAGCGTTTTGATGTAGCAGAAACAGACCAAATAGGTTTGGAATTGAATAAGAATGGAAATGGTGTTACAGGTTTTTTGATTAAAGAAGGTGGCTCGAAACTTCCTATCAAGATATTTGCAGTGATGACCAAAGGACATGGACACATCTTATATGGTTCTTACGGGAATCACGGAGGATTCATCACTATCAGTTTGTTCAAAATGGGATGTCCTGAAAGATAAAATATCCAATGAATATACATAGCTATTTTATTATTTTAACCCTTCAAGGAGAAATCTTTGAAGGGTTTTGTTTATGCTTTGTTATGTGCTATCACTTTTATTTCACCTCCTTTTAGTTCTTCTACTTCAATGTCTATATCTGAAAAATAGTTGATTTTCCATTTATTTTCTGAATAAGAAAAACAAATATAAGGGTAGGAGTGAGTGTAATTTTTGGCTTCAATTAATTTTTCTGTAATAATTAAAAAATCATTTTCTTTCGGTTGATAGTCAAAATCAAAACAATTACTATTGTTTAATTTATTCATCATTAATTTCATTTATACTTTTCGATGGTACTATGCACCTTCCAGTTGTCGCATCCATCCAATTATCGATTTTTTTTTCATTCACCCTAACTAATTTCCAATATAATTTTGTTGTTGAACTTTCATCTAATTCTTCACATGTACAAAATAATATTTCACCATTTAAATCACACATAATAAATTCTTTAAGTTTAGCTTTTTTAATAGCACATAACTATCTTGCATACACGCAGTCAGCTCGCATAGGACTGATTGTCATTGTATGCCTTTTAGTGCGCCTTGAATGGTAAATATAGCGAAAACTTGGATTATTGCCCAAGTTTTCGCTTGATTTTGTGAAGTGAAAGTAAAATGTCCAGAGAGTGAAAATCTCTTACAGGCGAGTGTGACGATTCGAGCCGTTAGCAAGCTGCAAGGTGGTTTTTTGTGAGGGATGCACTGAGATTGGCGAATCGCTCAAAGCCCTATTCTTGGAAGGACTATCACCCTCATTTGTTTTATAAGAGATTGTTGTTCCATGAAATTCTTATGGATTTTTTTAAATAATAAAAACCGTAGCCTATTATGACAGATTTTGTCAAAGAATCAATTTTATTTGATGAAATAACTAATTACATATTGTAAACTCCACCATTGATGTCAAGCGTAGCACCAGTAATAAAGCCGTCGTATTCTGATGCTAGGTATAAAACCGCTCTGGCTACGTCAGCAGCATTACCTGCCCTTTGTATTGGAATACCAGCAATAGTTGCATCTGCTGATTCTTTTGTAGTATGCGTGTTATGAAATGAAGTGCCCAAAATAAGACCAGGAGCAACGGCATTGACTCTAATTCCGTGAGGACCTAATTCTGTGGATAGTGCTCTTGTAAACGTCAATATAGCTCCTTTGCTGGTGGCATATGCAAGTGATCCTGCGTGACCACCTTTACGTCCTGCGAGTGAGGATAAATTAACAATACTACTGTTTTTACTTTTTGCTAAATATGGAGCTGCCGCTCGTGTCACAAACATCATCGATGTAAGGTTTATATCCATGACCTTGTGCCAAAATTCAGTATCTATGTCATTCAATTTTCTACGTGCAACAAGTGAACCAGCGTTGTTGATCAAAATGTCTATACCTGCAAGTGCATCGACTGTTTTTTTAACCAACACATTTGCATCATCTTCGTTTGTTAGGTCGCCATTTACAGCTACTGCTTTTTGTCCTTTGCTAGTTGCATATTCCACTAACTGGTCGGCGTTATCAGCACTAGAAAAATAATGGATGGCAACATTGGCTCCACTATCAATAAAATGCTTCGTAATTGATTCACCAATACCTTGTGCTCCAGCAGTTATGAGAATATTCTTTCCAGCTAATTTATTATTCATATTATTTATTTTTTGTAATTTTTTAGGTGTGAGGTGTGAGGTGTGAGGTGTGAGGTGTGAGGTGTGAGGTGTCAGAGAAATAAAGTCATTTACCAAAAATAGTTTTGCCTTTTCTTTTTCAGAGATTCATTCTTTGTTAAGTAGTAGGACAAAAATAGTTTTACACAAAAGAACCTTCAATTCTTTTGTAATCAAAGTATTGAAGTCTGACTTCTCGCTTCTTTAATCTGTCTTCCTACTTAAACATCAGAAATATTACCAACTTCTGATGGGTTCTTAACCAAAAAAACAAACTATCAAGCCTGGGAAGATTTGATAGTTTGTAAAAATGACCCAAGTATTTTTGGATACTTGGGTTTTTCTTTTTTCTAAAATGATTTTTTTGAGTGTGGAAGTTTCTTTTGGGGCAGATGCCGATTCTATGGAAGATTTCTATAGTGTATTTAAACGAGAAGCAAAAGATTTATCCTCTAACTATAAACCCAATGTAATGGGTACAGATGCTTGGACAACAACACAAAACGCATAACAAAAACTGTATCCAAAGTATTACTTGAATTTGTCTTACTCATCATCACTACTCAATTCACTGATCTTGTCTTCCAATTCGTATTCGTCACCAGATGAATAACCTGTATGTTCATAAACAATGTTTCCTTCTTGATCAACAATAATCGTGTGAGGAATCAAACGAATGCCCAATGCCTGTTTGAGAGCTTCATTGCTGTCCAATAAAACATCAAAAGGCCATGCTTTTCCATCCACATAAGGTTGAACATTCATGACAGTTCGAGCATCGTCAGTGCTGACAGCAACTACTTCTACATCGTAGAGGTCTTGCCATTCTTCGTATATGTCGGCAATATTACCAAGTTCTTTTTTACAAGGCGCACACCATGTTGCCCAAAAGCTGAACACCGTAATTTTACCATTATTACCATAATGTTCCACAATGTCCACTAAATCACCACCTAAAGCGGTTACATTCATGTCGGGAAGTGTTTTATTAGGGGTATCATCAGTCGTACTCGTACCATCGGAGGCTGCAACAAAAGCGACTCCTAAAACAAAAAACAATAGTAAAAAACTACATCTTCTAAGCAGGTTCATAAACATACTTTTAAATTATTTTTAGATTTGCAAAATTAACCATCTCTTTCGACAAGAGAAATACTTTAACGTTTAAAAATCCATCTCAAATGAAGCTAAAATACTCTATAATTCTATTCTTAGTGAGTTTTGCTGTATGCTCCAATAGTATATCGGCACAAAATGAGGGCGTTTTGTCGGGGGATTTACAGTTGAATACCCGCTTCTTTGAGTCTGACAGTGTGCGTGATGCCACGAATACACCTTTCTATGACTATCTCAAATATGGCGCAGATGCTTGGTTCAATTTAAATTATCAAGTTGGAGACTTCAATATGGGGCTTCGCTTCGATGTCTTCAACAACTCCAATATTTTCAATCCCACTCGGGAAGTAAATGAATTGGGCTTGGGATTTTGGTATATCAATAAGAAAATAGACAAGCTCGATTTGACGGCAGGTTATTTTTATGAGCAGTTTGGTTCGGGAATCGTTTTCAGAGCTTATGAAGCTCGTCCCTTGGGCATTGACCAATCTATTCAGGGAATCCGATTGAAGTATGCACTCAATGACAAGTGGCGTATTACAGGATTTACAGGTCGTCAGCGAAATCTTTTTGAAACGTACAAACCTGTTATCAAGGGAGCAAAGATTGAAGGATACATAAAGGCAAGCGATAAAATAAAATTATCGCCAGGTCTGGGGGTAATCAATCGAACCATTGATACCGAAACCATGAACAATATTGCACAGGAAATCAATGGTTATGCTTTGGAAAACCGCTTTGTTCCCAAATACAATGTCTATGCAGGAACATTCTACAACACGCTTTATGCAGGTAAATTCAGTTGGTACACCGAATATGCCTACAAAACGGAGGATTCGGTGAGAGATATGGATGGATTGCTAATCAATCCCAAATCGGGCAATGTGATTTACAACACCCTTACCTATTCTCAAAAAGGATTTGGCATCACTGTTCAATACAAGCATACCGAAAACTTTGACCTTCGAGTACATCCAAATGCCATAGGGAATTTTGGAACGATTAACTTTTTGCCGCCTATGACCCGTGCAAATAGCTATCGCTTGATGTCTCGTTACAATGCTGCTACACAATTGTTGGGTGAAAATGCGCTTCAAATGAACCTAACTTACACACCTAAAAAAGGATTGACTTTCACAGGAAATTACTCCAACATCACCAACTTGGACAATGATTTGTTGTTTAGAGAATTTTATTTGGACGCAGAAATAAAGCCGAAAGACAGAAAGAAGAAGTGGCGCATCATCAGTGGACTTCAATTGGTGGACTACAACCAAACCGCTTTTGAAGGTCCCAAACCTGATCGTCCCGATTTTGTACGTACTTTCTCTCCTTTCTTTGAATACAATTACAAATTTACCCGCAGAAAATCCATGCGTTTTGAGCTTCAATACATGCTCACCGAGCGGAATAGAGTCTTGTTTGGAGATGATACTCCTGAGAAAAAACAGGATTTGGGAGATTGGGTTTGGGCATTGGCAGAATACAACATTGTACCCAAATGGTCTTTTTCGGCGGGGTCGATGTACAACATTCACGACAAACTCTTCTTTCCGACTTTCTTAATTGCACGTACTCAAAAGGCAACTCGCTTTGCACTGAACTATGCCAAACAACCTGCTGGAATTATTTGTACGGGAGGGATTTGTCGATTTGAACCTGCGTTTAGTGGATTGAAGTTGGATGTGACGACGAAGTTTTAGGGGGTAGGAGAAGTAGGAAGTAAGATGAGAGAAGTAAGATTAATTTGTCTCACTTCTCTCATCTCATTTCTGACCTCCTATAGGTGAATCACTTCACCATAAGCCGCCGCAGCCGCTTCCATCAATGCCTCACTCATAGTAGGGTGGGGGTGAACGGTTTTGATGATTTCGTGACCAGTTGTTTCCAATTTTCGAGCAGCTACCACTTCTGCAATCATTTCAGTTACGTTTGCGCCAATCATGTGTGCGCCCAAAAACTCACCATATTTGGCATCGAAAACTACTTTTACAAAACCTTGTGGTGCACCTGCAGCCTTCGCTTTGCCCGATGCGCTAAAAGGAAATTTACCAACTTTCACCTCATAGCCCGCTTCTTTTGCCTTTGCTTCCGTATAACCCACCGATGCGATTTCGGGACTGCAATAAGTACAGCCAGGAATGTTGTTGTAGTCCAAAGGTTCGGGATTCTGGCCTGCCAATTTCTCAACACAAATGATTCCCTCAGCAGAAGCAACATGCGCCAAAGCAGGTCCAGGAACGATGTCGCCAATTGCATATACACCTTTCACATTGGTTTGGTAAAAATCATCTACCACTATTCGGTTTTTATCCGTTTTGATGCCCAATTCCTCCAATCCGATGTTCTCGATATTAGAAGCTTGACCAACTGCTGAAAGCACCACATCACATTCGATGATGCTTTCTTTGCCTCTTTTGTTGTCCACCAAAGTAACTTTGCAGGTATCGCCGCTTGTATTGACTTCATTTGCAGCTGTATTGACAAGAACTTTGATACCTTGTTTTTTGAAGTTTCGGGTCAAATCTTTGGACACTTCTTCATCTTCAACAGGAACGATTCGAGGCATATACTCGACCAAAGTGACTTTCGTACCTATTGCATTGTAAAAATATGCAAACTCTACTCCAATCGCCCCTGCGCCTACAATCACCATGCTTTTGGGCTGATTCTCCAAACTCATGGCTTCACGATAACCGATGATTTTTTTGCCGTCCTGTGGTAGCGAAGGCAATTGTCGAGAACGTGCGCCTGTAGCAAGAATGATATTGGTAGCAGTGTGTTCGGTGGTTTTGCCGTCTGCATCGGTGACAGCTACCTTGTTGGCTGCAACTAATTTACCATTGCCATTGATGACTGTGATTTTGTTCTTTTTCATCAAAAAACTGACTCCTTTGCTCATGTCTCCTGCAACTCCTCGGCTGCGCTGAATCATTTTGTCAAAATCTGCAGTTGCTTCACCTATACTGATGCCATACGTTTCGGCATGTTGGATGTATTCAAATACCTGTGCGCTCTTCAATAGAGCCTTGGTGGGAATACAGCCCCAATTCAAACAAATACCACCCAACGATTCACGCTCTACAACCCCTACATTCATTCCCAACTGACTGGCTCGAATAGCTGCAACGTATCCGCCTGGTCCACTTCCTACAACGATTA
>JBMYXW010000124.1:0-7465 GCA_049608825.1 Chitinophagales bacterium | reverse complement strand
TGATAAATCTTGAATACACTAAAAATCAATTCATTCTTACAAAATCAGTGTCATTAAATAGTCGGTTTGGGATTCGTTTCCCATCTGAAATGAATAGGAACTGAAAATTTCAAAACCATTTTTTTTATAAAACTGAATTGCCTTTTCGTTTTTGTCCCAAACCCCCAGCCAGATATAATTCACCTTCTTTTTTTGAGCTATACTGATTGCTTGAGACAGCAATTTTTTGCCGATGCCTTTACCTTGAAATGTACTCTTTATGTAAATTCGCTCCAATTCCATTGCATCCTTATCTTGCAAATCTGTTTGAACTGAATCAAAGCTGATTTTTAGATAACCAACAGTTTCCTCTCTGTATTTTGCGAAATAGAATTGCGAATTTTCTTCTGTTAATTCGGCTGACAATTTTTCATCACTAAAAGCAGTACTCAAATAGAGGAGCATATTCTCTTTGCTATTCATTGAAGCGAATGCATCAGAAAATGTTTTTCGACTTATTTGTTTGAGTTCTTCAAGGTTGACTAAGGTCAATTTCACTAATTTGATTTCGTCAATATTCATGCTATGGACAACAAATAGTTGTTAATTCATTCAAAATTTATCATTCAGCATTCAAAATTATACAGATTAGGGAGCAGGATCACCAAAGTTGCCGACATACTCGATGCTGCAATCATTGTAAACCTTGAATTGCCAGTAAGATCTAAAGCGACATCCAGAAGCACAATCTCCATAACCTACACTGTAAGTCATTTCCAGATAATCATCAAAACTTCGCACTTCAATGTCATTGCCATCACCCAAAGTTTGTTCGTACTCCACACGTTTGATACCACCGATTCCGTTCAAGGTGCTTAATAAACCAGAAGCATTGAGAGGTGTTTTGGCTTCTAAAATGACCGTTTCGATGAACCCTAAATATTCTACGATTTCGATGTTATTGTTTCCTAATAATTGGTCAATGGTATTGTTACCCGTGTTTTTATTACCGTGAATCCAGTTGTTTGTCCAAGGATAAGCTGTGTCAAGCCCAACCATAAAGCGATTAGGAGTGGTTAGGGCGTGAATATTGTAGGTATCAATGACTAAATCACGAGCAGGAATCTCAGTGGCATTGTAAACAACCATCAAGGCATCCATCGCTTTTTGGACATATTCAGTAGGGATTTGAATAGAAGAAGTATTTACTTCATCGTGTTTCATTAGCTCTACTGCTAGTTTATAAGCATCATTTGAATATTGGTTTTTAACCAAATCAGATTGTTCACAGTTTTGTGGTTTGGTCAAAAGTGGATTTTCTTCGGGCGAAATTGTACTTTTTTCACAAGAGCTGAATAAGATAAGGGCGGTAAGGATGTAAAGTAGTTTTCTCATGGCGTATTTTTGTCTGATGTGTGTAAAGAATTTGAAACTCTTTAAAATAATGTTCTTTTTTTGAAACTTTATTGTATGAGTACTCGTATGTGTTGATTTTCGCAAATTCCATGCCATCATAGATAGAATTGACTTTAGTCGTTCAATGCTTGAATATTATGTTATTTTTTGTTATTCTTTTGAAAGTGATAAATTTCCTTCAATATTTGAGAACTATTTGAAGTGATTTATTCTTAATTAATTGGATAACATTTTTTTGTTTAACAATATTAAAACCAGTGAAATGGACTTTTTTAAAAAAGGAACAGATTTTATTACAGACATTGCAGGCAATTTAGGGAAAGAAATTGAAGGCTTAGTAGGCTCACTTTCTTCTGCCGATATAGGCACAAAGGCTCCAGCTATTAATATCATAGAGAAGGGTGATCGTTTTGTTGTTTTGGTGGCGGCTCCTGGAATGGAAAAAAGGGATTTCCACCTAAGCATCAAAGATGGTGCATTGATGGTAGGTGTAGAAAAAGCATTGACTGTTGAAGAGCAAGCTTATAAATACACACAGCAGGAGTTTAATTATCATTCTTTTAAACGTGCATTTGGTATTCCCGAATCGGTAGATCCTGCTTTGATTAGCGCTGCGTATGAGAATGGGTTATTGGAGATTACCCTACTGAAAAAAGAAGAAGCAAGAGAAAGCGATGGGCATAAGATAGATATTTTTTAAAAATAGAAAAGGCTGTTACCGAAAAAATGGTAACAGCCTTTATATATATATTATCGGGATTTTCTATTATTTCAAGCGTTGAAGTACTTCTTCAACGGGCATATCTAAACGTACATTGTTTATGTAAGCGGCTACAAATGATTTGGTATAACCTTGACGCAAAAGATAAACTCTGTATTGTTCAGCATCTGCAAAATCGTCAAATTTACCTATCATATAGCGAATCATTCCATTTCGAGTCTTCTCTGTATCTACATCTGCTTTTACTTTGCCTAAAAACTCAGAATCGTTTTCTAATTTTTGTCTGAAAGCCCCAATTTGGATTTTAAAGTAAAGTTGGCTATCTGAGTAATAACCATTATTGTAAGTAGTACTTAATGCGTGTTCTTCGGAGTCATTGACTTCAAAAGTATCTGTACTGGGAGTTTGGAGGTTGGGAGTGAAAGCTGGCTTTATTTGAGAGTCATTTTCAGTAGGTCTTTTAGCCATATTAATACTTGCTGAAGAACTTTCTAATATAGCATGCATGATTTGTGTTTCGTCCTTGTCAATAGTCGAAACGTTCTCAGCCGATTCCATATCTCCACTTGCATTCTGTTTGAACAATTCATATTGTCTTTCTGCTTCAAGCTTGAAATAGAAATTACCATCGTTTTGAGTAGTAAATTCTTGTTTATCACTGGTCTCTTTATCTCTAAGAATAACCAAGGCACCTTCAATAGGCTCTTTCGTCTCTTTATTCAAAACAATGCCTACCAATACTAATTTCAAATCTTTTTGTCCAAAGAAATATCCTTTTGTCGAGAATAATTCGCTGTACTTACTTGCCTTTTCAGCCTTATTTTTGGATTTGAGGTAGTTGATTTGAAAAGTATGAAGAGAAGATTGGTTTGCTACTTTAGCCATCATTTCGGCGGCTTTAGCTTCATTAATAGTGATTTGGTAGATGTCGTAATTACCTTTTCCTCCTTTGCGATTAGAGGCAAAATAACCCTTGTTGAAGTCATCTGTCAAAATCAATCCATAATCATCACTCGAACTATTGATTGGAGAACCCACATTTTCAACTTTCCATTTATTGCTATTGATTGCAGTAGCTCCAAATACGTCAAAGCCACCTAAGCCACCCAATCCATTTGAAGCATAATAAAGTGCTCCATTTGAATGAATAAAAGGCTGGATTTCGTCTCCTTCTGTGTTTATAACATTTCCTAAGTTTCTTGGCTTACTCCATGTTCCATTTTCGTAAGAACTGACATACAAGTCATTGCCACCATATCCACCAGGCATATTGGAGGAAATATAAAGTGTACGGTCATCAAGGGATAGTGTTGGATAACCTACAGAGTAGAAATTGTTATTGAAGGGAAGTTCACGAACATTTGTCCATTGACCTCCAACTAAACTAGCCTCAAAGGTTTTCAAGTGACTATTACCTGTTTGATTTTCTCTACCAATATCACGAGAAAAATACATTTTTGTTCCCGCTTTATTGAACGAAATTGCTCCTACAATATAGCTTTGAGGATTGATTCCTGTAAATGTAGTAGGGGAAGTCGATTGTCTATTATTGATTTGGGTATAATAAACATCTGTTTGCCTTCCTTCAATAGTGCTTGTAAAAACCATACCCTCTTTATAAAAAGAAGGGTGTAAATCAGAGGAAGGAGAATTGAAGGCAAATTGCTTGATTTGATACATTTCGGAGTCTTGCTGTTGAGTACTCATCGTGCGGCAAGATTCTGCAAATCTGGTTCCTCTTGAATCATAAGGAACTTTTTGAGCGTATTCTTCAAAATATTTTGCTGCTTCAGAGTATTTTCCATTGGTCATCAAAGTTTGGGCATAATGAAATTTCAATAGTGGTTTATTACTATTAAAAATCATGGCTCTTTGATACCACTGTTCTGCTTCCTCAAAGCGATTCATCAAGCGATAAGCATGAGCCATTTGCTCCAATGCTATTTTGTCGCTTTCATTTTTCTTAAGAACTTTTTTATAAAGTTCTACTGACTTCGTGTAATCAGTTTGTTCAAAGTAATCATTGGCTTTTTTCAAGGTACTGGATTGAGCTAAAGCCATTTCCATTCCCATCAATAAGCAAGCAATAATTAGTAAAGTGTTGGTAATTTTTTTCATTGTCCTGTGCTAGTTTTATCCTAATTTAGTGGGCAAAAAACGAACCAAAATTTAATGGGAGGAACAAAGTGGTGGCTTTTTCTGGTCATTTTTTTGTAAAAATAAACTATTTTTAAAAAAAAAGCAAATTTTTTGTAACTTTTTTTTTGTTTTATCGTATATGTTTTTCTTTTTTTTAAGGCTTCTGTTAAGACTTCAAAAGAACAGAATACAAAAATAAACCACAAATCTAACAAAGAATAAGAATTGAATGTTTGATAATTGGCATTATTCCATTAATTTTGCGGCAAAATTACAATCATAGATTTAATTTTATTAAAATATATGGCAAACGTAGGTAAAATCAAACAAATCATCGGAGCTGTAATTGATGTGGAGTTTCCTGAAGGGGAACTTCCAGAGATTCTACATGCTCTAAGGGTAGAAAGAGAAGATGGAATAAGTATAGTGTTAGAATGTCAAAAACACTTGGGTGAAGACAGCGTAAGAACCATTGCGATGGATTCTACGGATGGACTAATGAGAGGTATGGATGTAACCAATACAGGTTCACCAATCTCTATGCCCGTTGGCGAAGAAATTAGAGGACGCTTGTTCAATGTAGTAGGAGAAAGTATTGATGGTATTCAGGAGGTGAAAACAAGCCGTTCCTATCCCATTCACCGTATGCCTCCACCTTTTGAGGATTTGACTACACAAACGGAACCTTTATTTACAGGTATCAAGGTGATCGATCTTTTGGAACCTTATGCAAAGGGTGGTAAAGTAGGTCTTTTTGGTGGTGCTGGTGTAGGTAAGACCGTTATCATCATGGAGTTGATCAATAATATTGCACTTGGATACTCAGGTTTGTCTGTGTTTGCAGGTGTGGGTGAAAGAACTCGTGAAGGAAACGATTTACTTCGTGAAATGGTGGAAGCAAAAGTTGTGAAATACGGCGACAAATTTTTGCATGAGTTGGAAGAAACTGGTAACTGGAACTTGGATAAAATTGACGTGGAACAGTTGAAAGATTCTTTCATTACGATGGTATTCGGTCAGATGAACGAGCCTCCTGGCGCAAGAGCAAGAGTGGCATTATCGGGTTTGACTGTAGCTGAGTATTTTAGGGATGGAGACGAAGGAGACAGCGGTGGACGTGACATCCTTTTCTTTATTGACAACATTTTCCGATTTACACAGGCAGGTTCTGAGGTGTCAGCATTGTTGGGTCGTATGCCTTCAGCGGTGGGATATCAGCCGACTTTGGCTACCGAAATGGGATTGATGCAAGAGCGTATTACTTCTACCAAGCGTGGTTCTATTACTTCGGTTCAAGCAGTATATGTACCTGCGGATGACTTGACGGATCCTGCTCCTGCAACGACTTTTGCTCACTTGGATGCCAAAACGGTATTGAGTCGTAAATTGTCTTCTTTGGGTATTTATCCTGCGGTGGATCCATTGGATTCTACTTCTCGTATTTTGGATCGCTCTATTTTGGGTGACGAACACTATAACACGGCTCAACGTGTGACGCAGATTCTTCAACGATACAAAGAATTGCAAGATATTATTGCGATTTTGGGTATGGATGAATTGAGTGAAGAAGATAAATTGGTTGTACACAGAGCAAGACGTGTTCAGAACTTCCTTTCTCAGCCTTTCCACGTAGCGGAGCAGTTTACAGGTATGAAAGGTGTTTGGGTATCTATTGAAGAAACGATTCGTGGTTTCAACATGATTTTGGATGGCGAAGTGGATGAATATCCTGAAAATGCTTTCCACTTGGTAGGTACGATTGACGATGCGATTGCAAAAGGTAAAAAATTGATTGCAGAAGCGGAAGCGAATGCCTAATCAATTATCAATTAATAATTATCAATTAATAATTATCGTTTAGATGAATGTAGAAATATTAACGCCTGATCAATTGATTTATGAAGGCGAAGCAAGTGGAGTTCAGTTGCCAGGCGTGAGCGGTTCTTTTGAAGTATTGAACAATCACGCTCCTTTGATTGCCGCTCTGCAAAATGGTGCTTTGCGAGTGAATGGAGCTACGAATGGGGCTTCTCTTACTTGGAACATCAAAGCAGGTTTTGTGGAGGTATTGAACAATCACATTATCGTATTGACTGAAGGAGCAAAGAAAGCAGAATAAGTACTTGTACAATTTTGAATTTTGAATGATAAATTTTAAATAAGCTAAGAATCAATCTGTTGCTTAATTTATCATGTTAAATTATTTTTGGTCGCTTACTTAATATTTTGTTTTGTCTCCTTCAATAATAAAGGCAAAGGGCAAGTTTCTATTGGAAACTTGCCCTTTGTTATTTTCAATTAGTAGCTTGGGTTTTAACCCGAGTAGCAAAACACAATAAAAATGAATGCAAGAAATATAAAAACAGTCATCAAAAAAATCAATCTTGACTTAGAAATGCGGCGATTGTTTGAAGGTATTCAAGCTATTGCTCCAAGTGCATGGTTACAACAGACTCTTGCTATGACAGAATTTTTGCCGCCTACCAACGAAAAAGCAAAGTCAGAGAGATTGATTTCGCCTATTTTGATAGAAGTCGCCCATTACTATCAAAAAAAAGTGAGTTTTTTCTCTGGCAAAAACATTGAGATAGATAGCAAGTTGGATTTAGCAGGTCCTTGTGATTTCTTTTTTTCCCTTCAATCTCCAAAACCTTATTTTGAAGCCCCGATTGTTTCTCTTGCCGAAGCGAAAGATGAAGACATGGATTGGGGAATTGCTCAGTGTGCTGCTCAAATCTATGGGGCAAAACTCTTCAATGAGCGAGAAGGAAAGAACCTGCCGTTTTTATATGGCTGTGCAACGGATGGCATTGAGTGGCATTTTCTACGTTTTGAAAACGATGTTTTTGAGTTGGACACCAAAATTTATACAGATTTGAATCTGGTCTTGGGGATTTGGTCGAGGATTATTGGTTTGTATGTGAATCCTTAAAAAATTAAAAAGGGGCAAGTTTCAATCGAAATCTGTTCCTTCTTAATTTTAAATAGTGAAAAAATAATTATTTTATTTTGCATTTCTGAAAAAAGTTTTGTTATATTGCATGTGATTAGAATGGAGACCTTGAAAAATAGCTAATTAACCCTATTTCCTAACCACCTAAAATACTTCTTCAAAATAGTGTTATAAATTTTGTTCCAAGTTCTTGGAACAAACCTTTTCCTTTCCCTTTTCCTTTTGATAAGGTTGTGGGAATGGTGTATCAATTTGAG
>JBMYXW010000123.1:0-7493 GCA_049608825.1 Chitinophagales bacterium | reverse complement strand
TCTCCGTACGTATGTGAGGATTAATTCTATCTGAATACTTGCCCATGTCCTGATTTTTTTATTCCAACTGGCTTTTTTCTGCCCAAAACAATATGTCTAACTTCGCAAATTTTAAGCGCAGAGCCTTCGCCTTTAATCAGTGATTTGCAAAAAATGTCAAAGAACCAACAAATCAAAAAAACTCAAAGAATACAAAGAATACTTTGGTAGGCAGTGCGGTGACAGGGAAAATCAATGTAGAGACGTTTTAGTAAAACGTCTCTACGCAAAATTAGGTAAACGAAAAACTGCTCCTACTAAATATTTTTGGGCTGTTCGGCTTTCATTATCTTATTTGTACTTAAACTAAAAAATCCCTGTAAATCAATGATTTACAGGGATTTCCCATATCATTTAGCACTTCTACCAATATTTTTTGACGCTCCGAAACCTGCAAGTTCACTTGAACAGATTCCTTATCCACAATTTCGTTTTCTTTGTCCGTTATATTGCTTCGTTCTCGTTGAAATTTTCGGCGATTGTAGAGAATCACATTCCTGCCAATCGCAAATAAATAGGTTTTAATACTGCTCGTAAATTTTATTAATTTTCCTTTTTTTATGTTGTTATACATCACCAGAACGCTTTCTTGGTAGGAATCTCTGGCTTCTTCATCGGTGCATTGGTACTTGTTTTTTACCCACAAAAAAAACTCTTTTCGATGCTGCTCATATAGTTGTATAACAGCCTGTTCATCTCCAATTTTAATCAGTTCAAGCCATTCTTCTGGTGTATATTCTTTACTTCTCATAGTATTTATTGCATTAAAATGGATTTCGTAAACATACAAAAAACATTTATTTTTTGTTAATATAGGAACTACTTTGGTGATAATTTTGTAGCAGTTCCACAACTTTACAAAACAATCGTATATTTGTGACTTTATTTAATTTGGCTGAAAACACAGAACTGTTATGGTACAAATCAGCGACTTATCTCAACATGAAGAACAACAAGTTACCCTAAAAGGTTGGGTAGCAACTCGAAGAACAGGGGGAAAGATTGCCTTTATCACCCTTCGTGATGGCTCAGGATATGTAGAATGTGTGATTAATTTGCAGGATGTTTCGGAAGAAGAATTTGAAGCGGCAAAGAGAATCACCCAAGAAAGTTCTATTATTCTGACAGGTACAGTCATAAAAAATGACCGACAATCAGGTGGTTATGAATTGCAGGTGAAAGAAATTGAAGTAGTTCACATTGCCGAGGAATTTCCATTAGGCAAAAAAGCACATGGACCTGATTTTTTGTTGAATCACCGTCACCTATGGTTGCGTTCCAAAAAACAATGGGCAATCCTGCGAATTCGCAACCAACTGAAAATGTCGATTCACCATTTTTTCCAAGATAGAGGATTCATTCAAGCAGATTCTCCTATTTTGACAGGAAATGCTGCGGAAGGCACGAGTGATTTGTTTGGGACAGAATTTTACAAAGAAGGTGTAGAGGCCTATCTTTCACAGTCGGGTCAGTTGTATGCCGAAGCAACTGCGATGGCAATGGGTAAAGTATATACTTTTGGCCCCTGTTTTAGAGCCGAAAAATCGGTTACGCCTCGTCACTTGTCAGAGTTTTGGATGATAGAACCCGAAATGGCGTTTTATGACTTGGATATGGACATGGATTTGATTGAAGAATTTATCCGCTTCATCATTACTGATGTCTTTGAAAAATGCCAAACAGAATTGAAGGCTTTGGACAGAGATACTTTCCTATTTGAGCATATTCACAAGCCCTTCCCTCGCATCACCTACGAAGAAGCAGTCGATATCATTCGAGGCGAAAGAGAGGTAAATGGTAAAAATGCCCTTACTGTTCAAGAAGAGGACTTGGCAGCCGTTGAAGCTAAATTGGCTGCAACAAAAACAGAAATCGACGAAACGGAAGTCCTGCTAAAAGGCAACATGAAAAAGGGCAAAAGAAACTACCTTCAAAGCAAGGTCGACAAGCTCAAAAAAGAATTGAAGCAGCTCGAAGAAGATGCTCGAAACATTCCGCTTTGGATTGAATCGTCTAAAAACTTTGTTCGTGGCGAAGATTTTGGCGCACCCAACGAGCGAGTTTTGACCCGCCTTTACGATACCCCTGTGATGGTCTATAAATGGCCTCGTGCCATCAAAGCGTTCTACATGAAACGCTATCCAGACGACCCAGAATACATCAAAGGTGTGGACGTTTTGGCTCCCGAAGGTTTTGGTGAAGTTGTCGGTGGTTCTGAACGTGAAGATGATTTGGAGACCTTATTGGCTTCTATTCGAGCGCACAACCTACCCGAAGATGTCTTCAAATGGTACACCGATTTGAGACGTTATGGTTCTGTTCCGCACTCTGGCTTTGGCTTGGGTTTTGAACGAACAGTGATGTGGATTACGGGTGCTAAACACATTCGTCAAACGATTCCTTTTCCGAGATATTACGGACGTTTGTTTCCATAGAAAAAATAATAATGACTGTTCAGGCAACAAATTCTTATTTAGACTTGTAGTAAATTTGAGTTTGTTGTTTGAACTTCAATTGGTCTCATAGTTCAAGGGATAGAATAGAAGTTTCCTAAACTTTAGATCCAGGTTCGAGTCCTGGTGAGACCACTCTAAAAGCTTACCAAATCAAAAAGCGAGTGTATTTTTGATTTGGTAAGCTTTTTTGATTAAGTACGTCAAGGGTGTTAAGTAACTGTTATCCAAATTTCCTTTTTAGAAGAAAAATACCTTGCGATGGAAACATTGGAAAGTAGCTTTTTTTCGGTTCGTTTGGGGAGTTTGGTGTGACTGTGTTTATTGATAAGAGATGGGAGAGGGATTCCCAAATAGTAGTTGAGGTTGTAAATCATGTTGGCATCCAATGAGGTCTTTTTTGTTAGAACAGCTTGCAGTGTATCTATTCCGCCAAAAAGAGGTGCAATATCCTCCCAATTCAAATTCATTTGCTCTACACGAAATTGAATGGCTTCAATGGGTTTGGGATAGCCAATAAAATGATGCTTTGTTTCGTAATTTTCTACCAACAAACTCAACACCTCCAATTCGTTTCCTTCGGGCGTTCCTTTTTCAATGTCGGAGTGAATCAGTTCGTAGATTCTGTTGCAAGCAGATTCGTAGTCGGATTCATTTTGGATTATTTTAGGGGACATATTTTACTGTGTATAAATGCCAATAGTTTTGTCTGATAATTTGCATGGTAAAACAAAAATAGACAAATTTAATTTCAATGGAAAATTCAAAAACCACCAAATTTTTATTTTTTTGGCAATTATCCATTTTGCCAAATTTTTATTTTTTGTATTTTTACAATAAAAATGAACCTAAAAATCAAGAAACTAAAGGAACATTTCGAGAAACAAGATGCGTTCAGTGAACAGGATGTACTTCAATTCTATCAATCTATTTATCCAAAGATGGAGGAAGGAGTTTTGTGAATCTGTTTTCTTCCATCTAAAAGATGTGGGCTACTCCAATGTTTTTCTACAACCCAATGGTGAGTTGATGGACAAGTATGTAAATGAGTCTGAATCGCCCATTATCGTTACCAACCTAATCAGTCGTGCCCCCATTAAAAAAACGATTTCTAAAACAGATTTCTATATTCCTACGCTTGAAAAAATATTGGTGGATGTTTTTTCAGAGGAAGCTATTTTTATGGCTTTTAAAGGAACAGAACAAACAGTTATTTTTGAAAATGCCATTCGTTATTGTGAACTGAACTTCAAAAAGTTGTTTGCTTATGCTAAAAGGAGAAATAAAGAAACTGCACTAAAGAAATACCTATACAAATGCCTTCCTTCCTTGCTTAAAACCATAATATGATTACCGAACATTCACTTTCCTTAGATTGGATAAAGTCTTTCCGAACAAAACCTCTCATTACAAATCTTCCTTGTTCTGTTTCCATCGAAACAAAGTAAGCACCCAAAGGAAAAGAGCATGGTATTTTCAATTACTTACAAACCTCTTTCGATATTCCAAAATGCTTATTACTCTTGAAGGTATTTCCCCTACGGCTTTTGCGTCAATCTCATGCGTTATTGGTTTTACCAAATGATAACCATGATATTGATTTTGGGGATTGTCATTTTCAAATTCAAACCGCACATAACAATTATTTTCAGTATCAAAGTTAAATAGTAGTTTATGTGTTTTCCAATCTCCAATAGCATTTTTTAACAAACTTGCAATATGTTCAGTTCCTCCTATTCCTCCCAAAATAGGTGATTTTCCTCGCCTATAATTAGGATGCCCTTCAATATGACGAGTTTCTACATTATAGTTTCTTTGTTGTCGATTATCATTAAACCATTGCTCTAATTTTGCGAAATCAGAAACGAAATAAAGATGAGCAAAGGCGGGAAATTCTCTATTAGGATTAGCTCTACAATCCTTGAAAAGGGCTATAAATCTGCGACTTGTTGAAATGGCATTATTGACATTCAATAAAATAGATTTTTCTTTTCGAGGTAGTTTGTTTTTAATTCTTTCAGCTATTGGAGTATCTTCATTTTGAATTAAAGTCAATAGTTTTTCTGTTATTTCTTTTTCACCTCTTACAATTGTCGCAAGTATTTTTTCAATCATTGCCTTCAAGACAGAAAAAGATTCGTTAGTAGCGGATTGGTTATCTAAATCCCAACGTATATAATGACAATTATCATCATGCTTGGGATTATGTTCTACATTTTCAGCATTTGCCTCTCGTAATAAATAGTACAAGCCTGTTTCAAAATCAACAACTCCAAAATCACCTATTTCTTCAAAAGCTTCTAAGGTTTTTAGTTCTTCAAAAAAACTTTCGAGGTTTGCATCTTCATAATACAGCTTTGAATCTTTCTCACAATCAATTCTATCTATCAGCATACTTACATCTTCTATCAATTTTTGTCCCCCTGTTACTTCAATAACAGATTCTATATTTGAATTCGGAAAAAGAAGATACACGTTCAATTTAGCCATTTCTTCTTGAATTTGTTTTCATTAAGAATCTCAAATCAATTGCCATTTGGTCAAAAAAACCTTTTGGTTTGGCTCCCAAACGCCCATTTTCTAAAATGGGAATTTCATGAACTTCGGTGGCATGAGTAGATTCATTTTTATCAAAGTAGTAAATTTTTGCCTTTTCACGGTTAATACCTTTCTCTCCCATCTCAAAACTTTTACAAGCTACTGCTAAACTATTGATTATGTGGTCGGAATGTGTTTCAATGATAAACTGAACACCATTTTGAGCAGCCAAAGTTATCAAGTACATCAACTTAGCTTGCCCATAAGGATGAATATGTGCTTCGGGGTTTTCAATGATGATTAAGCTACCTCTTTTGGCACTTAGAATAGCTGTAATGATAGGTAGTGTATAAGGAATCCCAAAACCTACATTACGAGACCTAAAAGGCTTCGTAGGTAAATTTCCTCCCCCTACTTCAAATTGATAGCGAATTTCATATCCTGTACCTGATGGGCTGATAATTGCATTTACACCATAGCTAATTTCTTTCAACCAAGCATTTGTTTGAGCAATCAGTTGGTTATTACTAAGTTCATTTGGGTGTAATAGGGAATCTTCCACTTCTATTTTTGTACCAAAAAAATCTAAAAAATGAGCAGTTAACTCTCCTTGCCCTCTTTCCAAAGACAACTGCTTATTTGTTTCTACTTCTTGCGTACCTTTAGGGTAAGCGTCTCGTGCAGACCATCGTTCTGCACTTAAGTATTGAAAATTATTATTAAATAATCCAGTAGCATTTAAATTAGAATTAGCTCCAACTGAAACTGAAATTGGTAAAAAATCACTTTTAAGATTATCATTATCTGCAGAAAAAACCCATGAGGGTTCGCCAAGAACATCAGCCTCTATATTAATAGATATCCCTTCATTATCAGCATATTGATATAGTGCCTCTTCCCCGAGCCCAATCTCACATAAAGGCTTATTCAATGATAATCCATCCTCTAATTTTCTTTGTATGTGGGATTGCCGCAGAGCCAATAATATCTGTATTGTAGAAGATTTTCCAGTACCATTTATACCTGTTAAGACATTCAGGTTAGATAAGTCTAAAGTTGTATCTTTATGAGATTTAAAATTTATAATTTGTATTTTTTTTAGCATCTCTACATATTTTTTGCTTGTAATACATCATTAATGATAGTTTCAATAACCTTAAAACGCTTTTGAACATTCGATTTTTGTCCAGTTGCATTGCTAATAGAACGCCAAAACTCATCATCTTCATTACTGATTTTCATTAGTTTATGCTTGAAAACCTCTTTTTTTTCAACCAAAAATTTACGGTCATTATTACTCAAATGTGCCAAATTAATACTAATGCTATCAAACAATGCTTTATTAATTGGCTTTCTACGGTCATTTATATCTTGTCGTTTTCTAAAAGCATCTTCACCAAATATTTGATAAGAGGTGAGCATTGTATCATCAAAGATATTTTTTATTTTCTTCAAGTCTTCTTCCTCATAGTTTTTATTAATATTTACCATTACCTGATGTAAATAAGCATCCAAATCAGAATCATAATTATTTATATCTAGTAAATAAAAAGCTAAAAAACGATTAGCAAAATCTCTATCCTGCATTCTATCTGTCTTCACTTTACCATCCGTAGCTTGTTTAAAACTATCCAAATTCCCCAGTTCCTCCACATATTTTGCTGCAACTCCTTGATTAAGTGCATGGCGAATTTCCTGAGGAGCTAAAACGAGACCTTCTGTATTTATTCTTTTGAATAAGTTATATTTCACTGCTTCAGGCGTACCTTTTTCGATAATATAAATCGTAATATCAAAGTTGGTAATCCTACGTTGTAAATTCCTAGGTAAGTCAGTATATTTTTTTCCTTCAAAATCTTTTAAAAACTCTAAACCTTGTAAGATTAAAAAATCTTTATCTTCCTTTCCATTTCCCAAAATAAAATGCTTAATCGTACTAACTCTCTGCAAACCATCAACTACTTGCCAAACATTTTTATCTGATTCTTCAAAATAGAAAGCAGGGATAGGAATTCCCAATAAAATAGATTCTACCAAACGACTCTTTTTATCATCGTTCCATAAGTTAGGTCTCCGTTGATAAACAGTGAACAAATTTATTTCCTCAAATTCTAATTTATCTAATATTGTATGGATTGTACGAGGTTTGGTAGAAATTTTAATATCATTTGGGTTGAAAGGAGTTGTGATAAAAACATTATCTTCATTCGTCACTTCAATACCCTCTATCTCTTCAACGTCATTGACTTCTTTTAAATCAGTTTTATTTGTTTTTGCAGTAGAGTTATCCGTAATTTGATTCCCAATAGGATTTTTATCATCTTTCTTAACATTTTCATTTTCAATAATTATACTATCTTTTTTTCTTAAACTAAATTTATCATTAACAGAAATTCTTCCATTAAATACATAAAGTAATGCAGTTAAGTCTTCATTTATCTCCATTGGCAAGTTTATTGAGAA
>JBMYXW010000122.1:0-7497 GCA_049608825.1 Chitinophagales bacterium | reverse complement strand
TAGTTCACATACTTTTTTGGAGGCTTCTCTTTTACAGTGATAAAGGAGAAGCCTTTTTGTTATTTAATTTTAACTCATTAGCTACCATGTCTTTCTTCAAAAAACTATTCTCCAAAAATAAAAAAGAAGATCTCAAAACCAAAAAAGAAGACCTCAATAAAGGGTTAGAAAAAAGCAGTCAAAGTATCTTTTCTAAACTCTCAAAAGCTGTTGCAGGACGAACAGAAATTGATGTCGATGTACTGGATAGTATTGAAGAAGCTCTTGTTGCCTCTGATATAGGAGTAGATACGACCATCAAAATCATTGATCGATTAGAGGCCAGAGCAGAACGAGATAAATACCTCAATGTAAAGGAGGTTTACCAAATGCTCAAAGATGAAATCATTGACTTGCTTTCAGAAAACAATACACCTGATTATACAGAGTTTGAGCTGCCTGATACTTGTGGACAGCCTTATGTGGTGATGGTTGTAGGAGTCAATGGAGCAGGCAAAACAACAACGATTGGAAAGTTGGCGTATCAGTTTGAGAAACAAGGCAAAAAGGTAGTGATGGGAGCGGGAGATACTTTTCGAGCCGCAGCAATCGAACAATTGGCAGTTTGGGCAGAACGAGCAGGCACGGAGGTGGTTAAGCAAAAAATGGGTTCAGACCCTGCATCCGTTGCTTATGATAGTGTTAGTGCGGCTGTATCAAGAAGCTATGATGTTTGTATTGTAGATACCGCAGGTCGTTTGCACAACAAGAAGCACCTCATGGATGAGTTGAGCAAGATTAAGCGGGTAATGAAAAAGGTCGACAGCGATTTCCCACATGATGTCATGTTGGTATTGGATGGCTCGACTGGTCAAAATGCACTGGAGCAAGCAAAACACTTTACCAAAGCGACAGAGGTTAGTTGCATTGCGATTACCAAATTGGACGGTACTGCAAAAGGTGGTGTGGTAATCGGTATTGCTGATCAGTTCAAAATCCCGATTAAATACATTGGAGTAGGAGAAGGTTTGGAGCATTTGCAGGTCTTCAATAAAAAAGAGTTTGTCGACAGTTTGTTTAAGATATAGATAGTAAGTACTGGTACAATTTTGAATTTTGAATGATAAATTTTGAATACACTATAAAGGAGTCTATTACCAAATTTATCCTGTCAAATTATTTTTGTCTGACTACTTAATTGGTAACTTAGTGACAGGTAATTAGCTTTAAAGATTTATGAAAACAAAAGTTTCTGCTACTCAGAATAATAAGGTAAATGTGGTGACATTGGGTTGCTCCAAAAATATTGTGGATTCGGAAGTTTTGATGAATCAATTGAAGGGCAATGATATTGCAGTGACACACGAAAGTGATACTGAAGATGCCAATATTGTGGTGGTGAATACTTGCGGTTTTATAGATGTAGCCAAGCAGGAATCTATTGAAACTATTTTGCATTATGCTTCTGTCAAAACACAGGGCGATATCGAAAAACTGTATGTGACAGGATGTTTGTCACAACGATACAAAGATGATTTAGAAAAAGAAATTCCAGAAGTAGATGCTTATTTTGGAACGCTTGACCTACCTTTTTTGCTCGAAGAATTGGGCGCAGACTACAAACACGACCTCATTGGAGAACGTTCTCTCCTAACGACTCCTCCACATTATGCCTATCTCAAAATCTCCGAAGGCTGTAATCGTACCTGCTCTTTTTGTGCGATTCCTTTGATGCGTGGCAAACACGTTTCCAAAACCATCGAACAATTGGTGAAAGAAGCCCAAAATTTGGTCAAAAATGGCGTGAAAGAGGTCATGCTGATTGCCCAAGAACTGACCTATTATGGCTTGGATATTTACAAAAAACGAGCTTTAGCGGACTTGTTGACTGCTTTATCGGACGTAGAAGGATTGGAGTGGATAAGAATGCACTATGCTTATCCCTACAAATTTCCGATTGAAGTGATGGATGTGGTTCGAGAAAAAGACAATATCTGCAATTATTTGGATATGCCTTTGCAGCACATCAGCAATGCTGTTTTGAAGCGAATGAAACGACACATCACCAAAGAAGATACTTACGAACTTATCAAAAATATTCGGGAACGAGTGCCGAATATTGCTATTAGAACCACGCTTTTGGTAGGATTTCCTGGAGAAACGGACAAAGATGTGGAAGAATTGGCGCAGTTTGTCAGAGATATGCGTTTTGAACGATTGGGAATTTTTCAATATTCTCACGAAGAAAACACTTCTGCCCATGAATTGGAAGACGATATTTCGGCAGAAACAAAAGCAGAACGAGCTGCTTATATCATGGAAATTCAAGAAGAAATTTCTGCAGAATTGAATCAAGAAAAAATTGGCAAAACCTTTAAGGTGTTATTTGACCGCAAAGAAGCAGGGCATTTTATTGGACGCACCGAATACGACTCTCCCGAAGTAGATAATGAAGTCATTTTGGATGCTGCTACCAATTATGTGCGATTGGGTGACTTTGCGAATATCAAGATTCACGATGCTGGAGAATTTGACCTGTATGGTACGGTTGTTCAGTAAACCAATGATGTGCTTCAAATGATGAACAATGAATAAAGAAAAAAGAATCCACCCTCAAATCTTTTCTGAGAAAACGCCTTACACCCCTCCAATCCGCATAGAATTGCCCACTATATTTGGGATGAAAACCGTCAATTCTTACCTATATACTCACCCCGAACCGACTTTGATTGACTGTGGCGAAAATTCAGAGGCGAGTTGGAAAGCCCTTCAAAAAGGCTTGGCTGACAATGGACTGCAAATTTCTGACATCAAAAAAATCATCATTACCCACGCACATATAGACCATATAGGTATGGCAGGCAGAGTCTGTGAACACAGCGATGCAGAAGTTTGGGTTTCGGAATATACCTACGATTGGGCGGTGAATTTGGAGAAGATGCGAGACGCACGTTTGCAGATTATCAGTAAAACATTGAAGGAACTGGGCGATTCACCTATCAATGAGGTATTCAAAAAAGTATTTAGTCAGTTCGCTAATTTTTGGCTTCCCATTCCTCCTCACCGAGTCAAGGCTTTCCCTGTCGATGGAAAGCTGCAATTTGGAGGTCAAACATGGGAGGTGATTCATGCACCAGGGCATTGCTTTGACCAAGTTTGTTTTTACCAACCAGAAACCAAACAGTTGTTTTCGGCAGATATGCTGTTGAAGATTACGCCCACACCTGTTATTGATTCAGACAGAGAACATCCTGATACCAGAAACAAAAGCATTGTCCAGTTATTGGAATCCTACCAAAAATTTTCAAAATTAGACATCGACATTGTTTATCCAGGTCATTTCAACTCCTTTGACAATCCCCAAGATATTATCGAATATCAAGTCAACCGAATCGAAGAAAGAAAGGTAGAATGTTTGAAATGGATAAAAGAAGGAGTCTCGGATTTCTTTGGATTGTTGCAAAAACTGTATGGAACCAATTTTTCTCTCCCTGCAATTCCCATGTTGGTCGGATATTTAGACTTATTGTTGGCAAAAAATAGTATTTTTGTACTAAAAACAGACAAAGGCTTGCGATATTATCCCGTTTAATTTCGCTTTCAACTACTTGTTTTCTATTTTTATGCCCTGTGAAATTTTATGTTTTGGAGGAAAGAAGCAGGAAGTAAGAGGCAAGACAAAAAAACTTGAAAACTCATCATTCAAAATTCATCATTTACCATGACACCAACCATACTTCAACAAGTGCTATTTGTGATTGCTTTGGGCATCACCGCATTTTTTTTCCGCCGAAGAGTATTAGAAATCAGTGGCAACATCAAATTGGGAAAAGCAGAAGATCGAAGCGGGAATGCTGGTCAACGCTTCAAGAATATGTTGATGTTGGCATTTGGGCAGAAAAAAATGTTCCGACAAATGGGACCTGCTATCATGCACTTTTTCATTTATGCAGGTTTTTTGTTGATCAATATTGAAGTACTCGAAATCGTATTCGATGGTTTGTTTGGCACGCATCGAATGTTTGCTCCTGTTTTAGGTGGATTTTACCATGTAGTGATTGGTTTTTTTGAAATATTGGCAGTATTGGTGATTGTTTCCTGTGTGATTTTTCTGATTCGTCGAAACATTACCCAAAAGGAACGCTTCAAAGCCAAAGAAATGGAAGGTTGGCCAGGTTTGGACGGGAATATGATTTTGGTGATTGAAATCGTATTGATGACTGCAATCTTGACGATGAATGCTGCTGATTTGACACTTCAAACCCAATATGAATCTGCACATTATTATCCAACAGGTAGTTTTTTGGTATCGGGATTGTTTGCTCCTGCTTTCACAGGTTTCTCTGAAACTGCTTTGATTGTCATTGAACGAGTTGCTTGGTGGGCGCACATCTTAGGTATTTTTGCCTTCTCAGTTTATGTATTGTACTCCAAACATTTGCACATCTTCTTGGCTTTTCCCAATGCCTATTTTGGTGCTTTAGACCAAGGAGAAGGAAAGGGAGAAATCAAAAACATGCCTAAGATTACAGAAGAAATCAAACTGATGTTGAATCCCGATGCTCCAATGCCAGAGGAGGATATGGATGCCGAACCCGAAAAATTTGGAGCGAAGGATGTGACCGATTTGACATGGAAAAATATGTTGGATGCGTATGCCTGTACAGAGTGTGGACGTTGTACACAAGCTTGTCCTGCGAATCAGACAGGTAAGCTACTTTCTCCTCGAAAAATCATGATGGATACTCGTGATAGAGCCGAAGAATTGGGAGCTGCAAAAAAGAAAAATGGAGCGGACTTTGACGATGGAAAATCCTTGCTGCATGATTATATTTCGGTAGAAGAGCTTCGTGGCTGTACGACCTGCAATGCTTGTGTAGAGGAGTGTCCTGTAAGTATCAACCCTTTGAATATCATCATGGAATTGCGCCGTTATCTGATTTTGGAAGAATCCAACTCTCCTGAGGAATGGAACTTGATGTTCAACAATATCGAAACCAACTATGCGGTTTGGAAATTTAATCCAGATGATAGAGGAAATTGGATGATGGAATTGGAGTCGGAGTCAGAAGCTGAATCACAAACAAATAACTAATTATTACAATAATTTTTCTAATACTTTTTTTGATAAACCTGTGACCTTGCTGATTGTATCTAAATTGGTAAGACCTAACATGGTTTTTGCAATCTCTATTTTTTGTTGGTATAAGGCTTCTTGTTGTTTCTTTTCAATTTCTTGAAGTTCTTGTTTGCGCTTCTTTTCAGCTTCTTGAAGTTCTTGTTTGCGCTTCTTTTCAGCTTTTGCTAATGCAATTTTGACTGCCTCTTTTTTGGCTTTTTCTATATCCCTATCTACCAAATCACCATATTCTTCTCTATAGGCTGCTTCTCTTAATTGTTCTTCACTGTAGCCTGATAAGTCCAAATCTTCAAATGCTTCTTTTATTTCATCGTGTTGTAGAACCTCTTTGATTTCAGCCGCTTTGTCTTGATCCGTTAATACATCTAATACCAACCATTCTTCCAAAGCAATTTCATGCTCCTCTTTCAATTTTTTCTTCAGTTCTTCCAAACTACCAAGATTGCGTGGATACAAGGCAGTAATCTGCCAATCAAATGCCCAATCTGTAGTAGGTTCATTGGAACATAAACGAATTTTTTCGGATAGAGAAGAATGAGGTGGTTGGAGGTCAAACATCCAACAAATACTATAACATCCTACTACATTTTTGTATTTATCATTGGAGAGAAATTGACTGGAGTAATTTCGACATTGATAATCCAAAAAGCGAGGTAAAGCTAATTTATTTGTTCCTTTTTGAATTTCTATCAAAATTCTATTTCCTTCTTGGTCGATGCAAAAAATATCTATTACATCGTGTTTTGAACGATTGACAAGTGTGTTTTTGCCTTTAATGATAAAATCTGTTGGCTCAAAAGAGACCGTTTCAATAGGAGATTTAAGATCATCTCTTAAAACGGTATTGAGGAATGCACGAGTGATGTGTGCTTTTTGTCCAAACACTTTTTTGAAGAAAATATCGTATTTGATTCTACCGTATTCCATTTTCGTTGAGGTTTGATTGTTTTCCATTAACAATTAAGAGAGTCAAAGTGTTTGTGATTGCCTATAGTTCATTTTACGCAGGTAAAAACCAATACTGGACAATACCAAAATAAACCCTATTATCCACCCAAAGCCTTTTGATGGAAAATCCCACTCAATAGGTTTGGGATTGCCAACATGAACAAATGCTCCCCAAAAATAAGGCGCACGCAAACGATTGGGCACAGATTCCATATATTGGAGTTTAGCACTTCGCAAGGCATCGTTTTTAGATTGTCCTTCCAGTAAGTTGTCGTGTAAGTTCAAGACAATATCTGCAGCAGCCTTGTCATTGACGCTCCACAAACTTGTGATAATACTTGGACAACCTGCATACAAAAAACCTCTTGACAAACTCATGATTCCCTCTCCTGGACTCAATATTCCTGAACCTGTATTGCAGGCACTCAAGATTGCTAAGTCTGCATCTAATCTTATATTAAACAAATCAGAGGTCAATAGGTAATCATTCACAAAATGAATCGTATTGGACATAGGGTCGGCTTGACTCAGACAAGCATGAGTAGCTAAATGCAAAATGCGTTTATTTGGGGCGTATTTCATAAAATTCTCTTTTGTCGCATCCTCCTTCAAGAATATGATGCCATCCATTTTCTTTCCAAGCTTTTTTACCTCCTCTTCACTCTCCTCCAATTCTTCTAATTCAGAAGCCAAACAACTGCCTTTTTTTCTGTGTGTAAACCCATTTTCTTGTTGTTCAAATACAGGAGCAAAGCCTACATAATTTTCTTTTGTATGCCAACTTGATTTTTCTTCATCCTGTAAGCCTTCTAATAATAAGCTGGAAGAATAAGCATAACTAATGCTGTATTCTTCGATTAAGTAATCCAAATGATTGAGGTCAAAAAGTATTTTGCCCGTATTAGTAGGATATTCCATCAACAATACTTCAAAAGGGATGTAGCCCATGATGCCATCGGGAATGACAATGAGTTGTCCTATGTCTTCAGGGGTATTTTTAGGAGGAAGTACTGTCTGTACCAGATTTTTGTAAATCCAATGGGCAGAATACAGATAAGAAAGGTAAGCTTGTTCCTTATCGGAGGCTTTAGACGGAGAGATTTTTAATGTACTCAATAAGGCTTCAAAATGTTTCTTGAGTGTAGCATTATTTGGAATACTGTGAATTTTAATATCCGTTGAGGTAATCACAAAAATATATACGTTTTTTTTTCCTACAAAATATTCTAAAAGCGTTTCTTCTTTTTCTACCAAGTGTTTTTGAAGGTCTTCAACGGTAGTAACTTCAATATTATATTTCAATTGATAGTAGTCAGGGTACTTATTTTCAAGGGTATCGCTCAGTTTTTGGTATTCTTGTTGTAGTTCAAAAATTTGGGTTTTCCAAAGCGACATTTTTAATGAATCGGGGCTTTCTGTCGTTTTTTGTT
>JBMYXW010000121.1:0-7516 GCA_049608825.1 Chitinophagales bacterium | reverse complement strand
TAAAAGGCCCAACTAAACAACTATATAAAGACGATACGCAAGTATGGTATTACAATGAAGGGCAGACACTTTCAGCAGGCTCGTATAATAGAATCGAAAATGAATACACGACTCTTTTGCCTTTGGGCAATCATCGGCTGTATTTTGAAATAACAGACCTTCAAAACAATTGTACTTTTCCGATTAAAGCCAAACTCAATGTAGCTGAAAATCCTACAATGGAAGTACTTACCGAAGATGTAGATTGTTTTGGAGGCAGCACTGGCAGTATTTCAGTTACTGCAAATGGAGGGTCAAATGAATACGACTTTTTGTGGAATGATGAAGAATTGACAGGAAATCTATTGGAGAATCTTCCTGCAGATATTTATGAGATTATCGTGATGGATGCACAAAGTCATTGCAGTGTTTCGCAAGATATTGTGCTTACCCAACCCGATATTATTTCTACCAATTTTGAACAGCTTCAATGGGCAACTGCACCTCCAATGGAGAACAACAAATTCAGTCTTGAAATACTGGGAGGAGTTGCGCCTTATCAATATGAACTTACCACAGAAAGCGAAGAAGAAGGTGTAGAAATTTCAGAATTAGCCAATAATGAACTCGAAATTGAAGCCTCTCCTTTTGCTCCTTGGAGTTTGCAGATTTCGGATGCGAATGATTGTACCTATCAGTTTGATTTGGGGGCAGAAGGCGATGATGACATTAATTTGCCCTTTATCGAAACGGCTATCATTGTCAATGAAACCGATTTGGGACAAGGCGATGGCGATATTGAGATTACCATAACAGGAGGCGACGATTCCTGTGGAGGATATATCTATTCATGGTCAAGTGGAGAAAATAGCTCTCATTTGGACTATTTAACTGCAGGAGAATATGAGGTTATCATTACCGATTGTGTAGGCAATACAACAACGGCTTATATAAATCTGGAACGAGATGGCGAAGATGGAACGAATCGAAAAGCAATGAAAATTTTTCCAAATCCTGCCGTGGATTGGACAAAATTGCGAATGGTTTCAGAAGATGTGGATGAAGTTCTTGTTCGACTTTTTGACACCAACAAACAACTGATTCAAACCATTTTTGAAGGAGAATTGGAGGGTGAAGTAGTCTATGAAATGAATTTGGATTTGCGTGCCTTGCCAAGCGGTGTGTATTATGTTCAATTGACAACTCCTTCGGGCATTAACATTGCAGAAAGGATAATGACGATTAAGTAATGCTGAATGAATAAGTTCCTAAAGGCTTACTGTTTCAACATCTTACCATTTATTTTTCCGTTCTTTGTTTCCAAGGTATAATAATACAGATTCGGCTTCAAATCAGTAGCATCTAAGTCAAAATAATGCTTCCCTGCCAGCATTTGCTCATTTTGAAAACTTGTGATAAGCTGTCCCATATTGTCGAACACATTGATTTTTACCCAACTTGATTCAGTCAAATCTATCAAAATTCGAGTAGATTCGATAAATGGGTTGGGAATATTTTCACCAATCGTGTAATCGGGATGGGTTTCGTCCTCCTCGTCCTCAGGGTCGATTAGCGTAGTCATCAAAGGAACCGTACCCCCTTCCCTAAAAATATCATAGCCACCATATTGTGGAACAATCCATTTGTGACCTGTTGGGTCAATCAAAACAAAATCTATCGAATTGTAGGTCAAAGGGCTGTTTTCGGAAGTGTAATTCGTCCAATCCGTACCGTTGAAGTGCAACAAACCCGCCTTTGAAGTACCTACCCAAAGGTCGTTGTTGCGGCTATCGATATTGAGATTCCAAAAATTGGTTTCATGAAATCCCAAATCTGTTGACGTAAACCTTTCAATCACTTGTTCCCCATCAAATAATTTTAAGGATGCTTGATGAGCCACCCAAATTTGGTTATTTTTGTCCACTGCAATGTCGTGAATCGGTTGATGGCTAAAATCTTGTGGAACTCGCAGGTCAAAAGTTTCCCATTTTTCACCATCCCATTCATGCAGCTTTCCCTTTGATGTTCCCAGCCATAAGTGATTATCGTGGTCAAAGGTTATTCCATAAATAGTTGTTCCATATTGAATATTGAGGTGAGCAGCCTGCATAGATTCGGTAAAATCTGTCCATTCAGTACCATCATAGTGAATCAATCGTTGTCTTCTGTCAATCAAAAACCAAATATTACCCTCTCTATCTTCCACTCCATCATTCACTCGACCATGCTGCGCTTCAATCTCAAAAGGCTCGTGAACCACACATTCACCATTCACACACTCAAAAGTTTTGTCTTGACTAATCGACCAAAGGCTGCCATCCGTAGTCGGAATTACCGAACCAAAACCTTCTTTGAAAACTTCAAACTCATTCTCAAAAGGAACAAAAGTCCAATTCGTACCATCAAATTTCACCAAGCCATTTAAACCTCTAAACCAAATATCACTTGCCTCCAAGCCTCCTCGAACCGCCAAACCCTGCAACAACCAAGGTTCTGGAAAAACAATCTTTACCTCTTCAAACTCTCCGCCCTCCAATCGCTCCAATCCTCGATTCGTTCCTACCCACACTTCATTATTAGCATCAATCGCCACTGCCGAAGGGTTCATACTTGCATTTGAAATAATGGTTGAATAACTCTCAAAGCCTTGTCCATCAAAGCCCACAATCGTATTAGAATTAGAAGTTACCCAAACCTTGTCCTCTTTGTCAATCGTCAAAAAATAGCTATTCAGCGAAAGACCTGTCTCCAAAGCCGTGTAAACCGTCCACTCTTCACCATCAAACTTTGCCAAACCACCTGTTTGAAATTCTACGGGATAATAGCCACTCAAACTCATCCAAACATTTTGATTCCCATCCACTTTCATATCGCTTATCCAACTGTAATTCAGCAAGTCTTCAGAAGGATATTCAAACTCTCGCCATTCGTTACCATCATATTTCAGCAAGGACTGTGGAGAGTTCAACCACAAATTATCTTCTGAATCTACTGTTATTTGAGATGTAAAAACATTGGTTATGTGAGCAGGAACTGCTACGACTTTCCAGTTCGCTCCATCAAATTGAAAGACCTTTTTTCGGTTACTGAGCCAAACTTTTCCATCTTTTGAAGCTGCAATATCGTATTGTGGAAATTGTGAGGTCAAAGGGCTGTTGTTTTCATCAAAAACCATCCAGTTTTGACCATCAAATACAAACCATTCGTAATTTCCTTGCGCCCATAACTGACCTTTAGGAGTCATATAGACTTGGTGAATACTATTGGTCGGAATAGGAGAATTATCCATATTGAAGTAGGTCGTATGATTGCGAGTTCGGTCGTATTTTCCCACTCCATATTCTTGTGTTGCGAACCAAATAATGTTTCCATCATGAGCAATAGAGTTGACTTTATGACTTCCCGAAAGGTGTTGCCAATCTGATATTTGTGCTTCGCTGATTAAAGTAATACTGCAAAGACAAAATAGGAAAAAGAAACTAAGGTATTTCATACATTTTTGTTTTTTGGGTTCTCTGACAAAGTTGGTAAAAGGGGCTTCTGAAATTTATTTAGACAGTAAGGTGTAATCTTTTGAAGCATGAAAAAGGTGACATCTTACTGTCGGGTTTGAGATTACACCTTTTCGTTTACTCAAAGATGTCACCTCAAACCCTTGTATTATTTCTGTTACATTGTAACCTTTGAAGCCCTCTCTTACATCAACAAAGTTAAACCATCTCACCTTCCCTAAAAATACACAATTACTGCCATAGTTGGTACTTTTCGTAAATCTGCTGCTTAAAAGCACTTGGACTCATGCCTGTTTGTTTCTTGAAAAATCGACTGAAATAAGCGGGGTCTTTGAAGGAAAGAGAAAAAGCTATCTCTTTGTTGGACAGTTCCCCCTGCAATAAAAGTCGCTTTGCCTCCAATATCAAACGCTCATAAATAATTCCACTTGCATTTTTGCCCTTCCATTTCTTTACCACATTGTTCAAGTGATTCGGCGTGACGGCAAGCAATTGTGCATACTCATTCACTTGATGCAAAGTCACAAAATGCTGTTCGACCAAATTTTCAAACTTTTTGAGGAGGGTCTGAGCAGGTGAAAAATGATTGGAGGAAGTGTTCAAATCTGGATATTGCTCTGCAAACATTTGTTGAGACTTGAGCAGGAGAATCTGCAAATAAGCACGAAGAACACCTTTTTTGATACTACTTTTTCGTTTATATTCTCGCTGCATGGCTGCAAAAAGTTCTTGAAACTCCTTCAATTGCTCCACGTCAATTTGCAGCATGGAAGTGTGTTCCCAAAAAGGCAAGTCTTTCAAAAAATGTTTATTTGCCAAATCAAAATGAAAAAAGTCTCTTGAAAACAAAAGAGCATAACCATGCGAATCCAAATCTCTTTGTACCAAATGGACCTGTCCTGGCGCAACAAAATGAATGCTTCTGTCCAAAATTTCTATCGGCTCAAAATCCAAAATATGCTCTCCTCCTCCTTTCACAAAAAAGAACAGTTCGTAAAAATTGTGGCGATGCGGACGAAAAGGTGGTTTTTTCTTCCGTATCTTCAATGGAAACATTTGAAAAGCAACACTCGTTGGGTCGTCTTTGGCGAAAGAATAGGTGGGTAGGAGGTTTGTAGGCATCATAAGTAAGGATTAAGGGGGCAGGAGCGAGGAGTCATGCTTCAAATTCCGCAAATTAAAAATTAATAACAGATTATCAGATTAATACAAAATAGTAGTTTTTGAAGTTTTGTGAACAATGGTAGTCTCAAAGACTACCGTTGTTTATATCGTAATCAATCAAAATTATGAAATACTTCAATATTAGGAATGAGTCATATCCAAAACCATGCACTATTGAATTATACGAAAACTAATAATTCATGGCTAAGTATAGCATCCTTTCAATCCAAACTTCACCAAGTTAGAAACGAAATTAACTCCAATAAGGTTAACCTTAGCAACAAAACTTAGGTAGATTGGATTAGAATAGATACTTTTGTCCATAATTTCAAAAAAACAATGTTTTAGAACCGTTGCCGAGTAAGGCAACACGCAAAAAAGCAAAGATGTATTATGATTAACATCACTTTTCCCGATGGCAATGTACGCCAATATGAATCAGGCGTAAATGGTTTTCAGATTGCCAAGTCTTTGAGTAACAGCTTGGCTAAAAAAGTATTGTCTGTAAAAGTAAATGATGAAGTGTGGGATGCTACACGCCCATTGACCACAGATGCGACCTTGCAGTTATTGACATGGGAAGATACGGATGGTAAAAAAACCTTTTGGCATTCTACGGCACATTTGATGGCAGAAGCTATTCAAACCCTTTATCCAGATGCTAAATTCACCATTGGCCCTTCTATTGACAAAGGATTTTATTACGATGTAGATTTTGGAGGTCAAATTCCGAATGCAAAAGATTTGCAGAAGATAGAGCAGAAAATGAAATCCTTGGCGAAACGAAACAATAAATTCGTTCGCAGTGAAGTCAGCAAAGCGGAAGCAGCAGAATTTTATAAGAACAATGAGTACAAAATGGAACTCATTGAAGGTCTCGAAGACGGCACGATTACTTTTTATACCCAAGGCGACTTTGTGGATTTGTGTCGGGGACCACACATTGCCCATACAGGTTTGATCAAAGCCTTCAAATTGACCAATATTGCAGGAGCATTTTGGAGAGGCAATGATGCCAATCCGCAATTAACTCGTATTTACGGGGTGAGTTTCCCGAAGGCAAGTCTTTTAGACCACTATCTGGAAATGATGGAAGAAGCCAAAAGACGAGACCACCGAAAGTTGGGTTCAGAATTGGGCTTGTTTGCATTTTCAGAGAAAGTAGGTTCAGGGTTGCCACTTTGGTTGCCCAAAGGCACAAAGTTGAGAACCTTATTGCAGGATTTTTTGATGGCAGAACAAACAAAGCGTGGCTACAAAATGGTTATGACTCCGCATATTGGCAAAAAAGAATTGTACGAAACGTCGGGTCATTATGCCAAATATGGGAAAGATTCTTTTCAGCCGATTCACACGCCACGAGAAGGAGAGGAATACCTATTGAAGCCGATGAATTGTCCACATCACTGTGAGATTTACAAAATAGGTCAAATGTCTTATCGAGATTTGCCGATTCGATTGGGAGAGTTTGGTACAGTATATCGCTACGAACAAACAGGTGAATTGAATGGTTTGCTGCGGGTTCGTGGTTTTACCCAAGACGATGCCCACATTTTTTGTATGCCTGAGCAATTGAAGGCAGAATTTCAAGATGTGATTGATTTGGTGACATTGGTATTTTCCAAATTGGGTTTTGGAGAGTTTACTGCCCAAATTTCGCTTCGACACAAAACCGACCGTTCTAAGTACATCGGTTCAGAAGAAAATTGGGAGAAAGCAGAACAGGCAATCATTGAAGCTGCAACTGAAAAAGGATTGAATACAGTTATCGAATACGATGAAGCTGCTTTTTATGGTCCCAAATTGGATTTCATGGTAAAGGATGCTTTGGGGCGTTCTTGGCAGTTGGGAACGATTCAGGTGGATTACAATTTGCCCGAACGCTTTGAATTGGAGTATGTTGGGGCTGACAACCAAAAACACCGCCCTGTGATGATTCACCGTGCGCCTTTTGGTTCGTTTGAGCGATTTATTGCCGTTTTGATTGAGAACAGTGCGGGGAATTTTCCTTTATGGCTTGCTCCTCAACAAGTATCTGTTTTGCCGATTAGCGACAAATTTTTGGACTACTCCAAAAAGGTATTGGCAGAATTGAAGGCGAATGGTATTCGTGCAGAAATTGATTACCGTGCGGAATCTATCAAGCGAAAAATTCGAGATGCTTCTATGCAAAAAATTCCTTATCAATTGATTATTGGTGAGCGAGAGGAAGAAAACAATACCGTAGCGGTAAGACGACATGGTGAGGGAAGAGGAGACAAAGGAGCAATGTCGATTGCAGAGTTTTTGGATTTGTGCAATACTGAATTACAAGACCTTGAACCTATTTCAGCATAGAAATTACAAATAATACGCAAAAAATAGCTGCTCAATTTAGACTTTTGAAGTTTCGTTTTGAAAATTTTCTATTGTAAGAGTAATCAATATTCTTCAAATGGTAAGCTTCAAAAGTCTTTGAAAAGTGCATATTTTTTTTTATATTAGAACATCGAATAAAACTTTTATAGCTTATATTCGTCTAATAATTGTGGGTTTATTGATAAAACATTTAACTTATTGAAACTATAAGTTTGAAATCAATGTTCCTATTATAACATTTTTTTTCATTTAAATAACAATAATAATTGGCAAGACCTAGAAGAAGGACTAACAGGATGCCCCAAAACAAGGGGCCTGAACACCGCATTAACGAAAGAATACGTGTTCCCGAAATTCGATTGGTTGGAGACAACGTAGAGCAAGGGATTTATAGAACCTCAGAGGCTTTAAAAATGGCGTATCGCCTTAGTTTAGACCTCGTTGAAATCGCTTCAAAAGCTAACCCTCCAGTTTGTAGAATCATTGATTACAGCAAATTTCTA
>JBMYXW010000120.1:0-7528 GCA_049608825.1 Chitinophagales bacterium | reverse complement strand
GTTTACTGTCCACGCCTTTCCATAGAGTCTTTTTTGCAGAACAAGCCCAAGCCAAAGTCGAACAATTGCCCAGTTCTCGCCTCAAAATCCCATTGGGCTTGCGAATGAACTACTACTTGTCCGATAAAATTTTGTTGCGCTCTTACTACCGCTTTTACACCGATGATTGGGGCATCACAGGACACACTGCCAGCATAGAAATACCCTTCAAAATCAATCGTTTCTTTTCTATCTATCCACACTACCGCTACCACACCCAAACGGCTGCCGACTACTTCAAACCCTACAAAGAACACAGTATTTCTCAAGAATTTTATACTTCGGATTATGACCTTTCGGCATTCAGCAGTCAGCAATATGGAGTTGGGATTCACTATTCACCTCTCAATGGAATTGGTCGAATGAAAATGCTCAAATTGGGTAAAAAACCAGCGAATATACTACTCTTCAAAAGCATTGATCTTCGAGGAGCATTGTATGACAGAAGTGATGGATTGAAGGCATGGTTGGTGAGTTTGGACTTGGGCTTTACTTTTTAGGATTTTAAAAAAAATAACACCTATTTCACCTTCTTCGCTTTTCCATTCTTCAATCTCACTGTAATGACCTTACTCGAACCACTCTCACTGTGTTGTCGATTCACCGCTGTCACCAAATAGGTGTAAGTTCGATTATCGTAAGTCGTCAAATCCTCAAACAGCATTTTCTTGTGGGTTTTGCCAAAAGGAGTCAAAGCCAAAATATCCTTTCCATCCTTCAAGTTTGGCTTGCGCTTGCCGTCCACTCGATAGACTACAAAATAATAAGGCATGGGTTCGTTCTTTTTCACCTTGTACTTCCACGACAATTCCACCGAATTTCTTCCTCGCCCTTTGATTTTTCTTAAATTAGGATTTTTGGGGCGTTTGAGGTTGAGAGAGGCCATTTCTGGAATCAGCGTTGGGTGTTTGTAATAATATCGACTCAAAGAATCTGCCACGCCCAAGGGGTTTTTCAGCAAAGGTTTGGAACTAAAGTGAATACTTCCTTTGCTCATCACCGACTTTCTACTCATGCGAATTTGCTTCGGAATCTGGTCGGCTTCCAACCAATTGGTATCAAAATTATCATTTACCTTGTAAATCCCATGCCCGATATACAAATGCTTTCCATAGGTTCTAAAACGCCACCAATTCAACAATTTTTCGTAATCCGCTGCCTCAAAACCAATACTCCAATACAGTTGAGGTGCTACATAATCAATCCAACCCTTGTCCAACCAACTCAAAATATCGGCATACAAATCATCATAACTCGTATGACCTGCTCGTGTATCCGAACCACCAGGGTCATCACTTTTGTTGCGCCAAACCCCAAAAGGACTGATACCAAATTTCACATGTGGCTTCAAAGCCTTGATTTGTTTCGACAATTGACCAATCAACAAATCCACATTGTTTCGTCGCCAAGCTGCAACATCCGCAAACTTCGCCCCATATTGTGCATACTGCGCTTGGTCTGGAAAATCAGCTCCTTCTTCTTTGTAGGGATAAAAATAATCGTCAAAATGTATGGCATCCACATCATAGTTTTTGACCACCTCTCCTACAACCTCGCCAATATGCTGCCGAACTTGTGGCAAAGCAGGATTGAGGTAATAGCGTCCAGCATATTCCACACACCAATCAGGATGCCTATTCAGCATGTGGTTCGATGCCAACTTACTTTTGTCCAAATCCATAGACAAACGGTAGGGATTCATCCATGCGTGAAATTCCATATTGCGTTTGTGTGCCTCTTGAATCATAAACTTCAAAGGGTCGTATTTCGGCTGAGGAGCTTTCCCCTGTTTGCCTGTCAAATAGACCGACCATGGCACCAATTTGGAAGGGTAAATCGCATCTCCAACAGGACGAACCTGAACAACAATGGCATTCAATCCCATTCGTTGATGTTGGTCGAGAATCGAAATCCATTCCGCTTTTTGATACGCCGTACTCATTCCTTTTTTGGAAGGAAAATCAATATTGGCGACTGTTGCTACCCAAACTGCCCGAAATTCTCGTTTGGGCGCAGTCGTTTGAGATTGAAGTAAAAAGGGAAAAAAAAGGAGGAAAAACAAAATCCATGTATTCGTTTGAGCTTTCATAGCCGAAAGATAGGAATTTTCAAAAATAAAACTTTTAATAGATGGAAATGTTGCTACATAACGATGCAAAAAATCACAAAAGGTCAAGTAAAAGTATATCAGGCATTGCAGAATACGCTATTGCAGCATTTTGTATTTGGTGCGATGGTATTTGTTGTTACGTTCTCTGTTTTTGCCATTCATGCTTGGCGAGATGGCACGGCTTTGCAGTATCCTTTAGAAAACAATGGGGCAGCTTTTATAGTTATTTTTCGAGAAGCTTTTATTTACACACTTACAATGGGTATTCCTGTTTATGTAAATTTCTTTTTGGTTTACAGACGTAGTTTACAGCTATTTTCGGAAAAACGTTACCTCAATGAAAAAGGTATTGAAAATTGGCGATTTTATGTATTTTTATTGTTAAGCAGTGTGACCGCCCTTATTTTCACTTATCCTGTTTCGTATATCATTTACTACGCTATCGAAACCATTAAACCTCCTGAATACCACAATTTGATTGTTATTTTGCTATTGATTATCTGCACTACAGGAGTTTCTTTTGTGAAAGATACACTGGATCGTAGTCGCTATTGGGAACGGAAAGAACGGCAAGAAACGATTGCAAGACGCAAAAGATTGGAGCAAGAATTGTTGTTTATCAAAAAACAAATTCGTCCTCATTTTCTCTTCAATACGCTTCAAAACCTGCAAATTTTGGCGAAACAAAAATCGGATTTATTACCCGATTTGATGGCACAATTGTCCAAACTTTTGCGTTATTTGCTGTATCGAACCAATGAAAAAATGGTGCCTTTGGAGCAGGAATTGGATTTTATACGTTCTTATATAGATTTGGAGAAGATTCAATTGAGTGGTGCAACGAATTTTAATTTTGAAGTAATTGGAAATGAAATACGAGGGAAAATGATTGCTCCAATGATATTATTGATTTTTGTAGAGAATTGTTTCAAACACTACAACAAAGGAAGTGGAGATAATAAAAAAATTCAAATTAGCATTGAAGTAAGGAAAGAGTATTTGGTTTTAAACACATTGAATACTTTCAAACCAAATGTTCACAATGAGAATACTCCACTTCAAAATACACATGGAGGATTGGGATTGGCGACTGTCGAAGAAAACTTACGTTTGATTTACAAAAACCAATTTCAGTTAAAAAGTTCGGTAGAAAACAATCAAATTTACAAGACTTATCTAAAATTGCCCTTGACATAGATATGAAAACTTACTTTACTTATATCGTTGTAGAAGATGTTCCCCTTCAAAGAGCCAATCTAATTCAGATGCTCAGTAACCGATTGGATTTAAAGTTATTGAAGGAGTTTGATACTGCAAGAGAAGCCTACAATTATTTGAGTAAGGAAGGAACAGTTTTTCCAGATTTGATGTTTTTGGACATTGAAATGCCTGAAGTAAATGGCTTACACTTATTGGAGGCTACCAAAAAACTAAACCTTCAGCCGAGAGTCATTATTACTTCTGCTCACGAGGAATACGCAATACCAAGTTATGACTACGATGTTTCGGGGTATTTATTGAAGCCTTTGGAAATAGAAAAACTAAACAAGGCTATTGATAAGGCACTCCATGAAGTAGAGCAAAATGCAATAATTAAAGAAGACTCAGAAGCATCTGCCGTTTCTTTTGGAGGTGTAGAACCTGCTTCTTTTTTGATTCAAGTAGGTGATCGGATGTTTAAAATCAATTTTAAGGAGTTGATTTATTGTGAAGGTGCTAACAACTATATAAAAATTATAACAACTTCCCAAATATATGAAACTCGGAGAACATTGAAAAATATCCTAAAAGACCTTTCTGAAAGTCAATTTATGCGGGTACACGATAGTTTTATCGTCAATTTTCGTTACCTCAAAAGTTATACAAAGCGTTTTACCTCCCTTGAATTGTGTCACGAACAAGAATGTTACAATATATCCGTAGGGCGCAAATATCGGTCTGTTCTAAAAACCCACCTACATAATAAGGAAATAAAAAGATGAAAACCTACATATTTGGGAAATAAAAAAATCTACCTTAGGCAACCCTTTTACCACGCCTCAATACACAATGTAATACATTATTAATCAAAATTTTGCAATCCTAACCTCCCTCCTTTTTGTGCTTCAAATATAAAATAATTGTTTCCTAAGTGTTAAAAAAACGACTTTTTTACACAATTCTGTGCAACCATTTGTATCTTTACTCCTACATATTTATGTAAGATACTCCCTACATAAACATGCTCTATACCTACATTTTTTAGAAAAGCCCATACCCTTAAGAGCCT
This sequence comes from Chitinophagales bacterium, assembly GCA_049608825.1. Taxonomy (GTDB): domain Bacteria; phylum Bacteroidota; class Bacteroidia; order Chitinophagales; family UBA2359; genus JAUHXA01. Next base: position 3,110 of record JBMYXW010000120.1, on the reverse strand, counting down.
CACACAATGTAAAATAAAGTTTTTTATTATATTTATTTTTCTAACATATTTTTCATAAAAAAAGAAAAACATGAAAAGATTTTACGGATTATGCATCCTTATGCTCGCACTTTTCGTGCAGCTACAAGTTTTTGCACAAGGACGTACGCTTACTGGAACTATTGCAGATGATGGTGAGCCTCTCCCTGGTGTAAGTATAGTAGTTACAGGAACTACTAATGGTACCGTTACAGACATAGATGGTAACTTCTCTTTGGAGGTTCCAACTGATGCCAAGTCATTGACCGTATCTTATGTAGGTTATGACAGCCAAACATTCGATATTGGTTCTCAAGCTACTTTCAATATCTCATTGAAAGCAGGTGTGGATTTGGAAGAAGTAGTAGTAACAGCTTTGAATATCTCTCGTGAGAAAAAAGCCTTGGGTTACTCTGTTCAACAAGTTGATGGAGATGACTTATCTGGTGCTCGTGATCCAAGCAACGTATTGAACGCTCTTTCTGGTAAAGTATCTGGTGTTCAAATCACAAGTGCTTCGGGTAATGTGGGTTCTTCTTCTCGTGTAGTAATTCGTGGTACAAGTACAATTACTGGAAGTGCACAACCTTTGTTTGTAATCAATGGTGTACCGATTGACAATGGTACGAATCATTCAGATGATGGTTATGGTTCTGTGGATTACGGTAACGCTGCTTCTGACATCAACCCAGAAGACATTGAGTCTTTGACGGTACTAAAAGGACCTAATGCTGCGGCTTTGTACGGTTCTCGTGCAACAAATGGTGTTATCTTGATTACCACCAAAAATGGTAAAGGTGTAAAAAAAGGTTGGAGTGTAGATTACAATGGTAACGTTGGTTTTTCTAATCCCTTCAAATTGCCTGATTACCAAAACAAATTTGGTCAAGGTCTGGGTCATAGATTTGGCTATGTAGATGGTGCTGGTGGAGGTATCAATGATGGTGTGGATGAAAGCTGGGGCCCAGCTTTTGATACAAGCCTCAATGAAAACGATGGTATCGACAACGATGGCGATGGTGAGACTGATGAAACTGGAGAAGGTGCTTTGATTGACCAATACAGTGGAGCACAACAACCGTGGGTAGCTCAACCAGACAATGTGAATGATATTTTTGAAACAGGGGTGTCTATTAGTAACAACATAGCTATTTCGGGTAATTCAGAAAATATGCATGCTCGTTTGTCTTATACCAATCTGGACCAAACAGGTATGGTACCCAATACAGATTATCAAAAGAACAGTGTAAACTTAAACTTTGGTGTCAATGTAGGTTCAAAATTGGATGTTGACGCAAATATTATTTATACCAACACACAATCTGCTAACCGTCCTGGTACAGGATATGATGGTGACAATATCTTACAACAGTTTATCTGGTCTGGTCGTCAAATCAACACAACAGACCTACGTGACAACTACAATACTTTGGATGAAAATGGTAACTTTTACAACTGGAACCACAATTACCAAAACAATCCTTTCTTTACGCTTTTCAAAAATGTAAAACCAACCAAACGTGACCGTATCACAGGGCATGTAGGTGCGGGGTACAAAATCACAGATTGGATGACATTGAGAGGTAAAGTAATGTCGGATGTCTATACCGAAAACCGCCGACGTATCTTCGCTCAAGGTACAAACAGTTACCCGAGTGGTCGCCTTGAAGAAGACGAATTTTATGTAAAAGAATTCAATAGTGAAGTCACTTTAAATATTGATCGTCAGCTATCTGATGATTTACGCATGAATGTTATTCTAGGTGCGAACCACCGTAGAGCAGAATATACCGAAAACTTGCTTACCGTTCAATCATTAACTGTTCCTGGCATCTACAATGTGGGTAATGCGAATGGTAATCCATTGGTTACACAATTTTTTAGTGAAAAAGAAATTAATTCTGTATTTGGATTGATTTCTTTGGCCTACCAAGATTTCTTATTCTTAGATGTAACTGGACGTAATGACTGGTCATCTACCTTACCTGCTGAAGAAAATTCATACTTTTACCCTTCTGTAAACTTGAGCCTTTCTTTGGTTGAAGCATTGGGTCTTTCTTCTAACTTTGACTTGTTGAAAGTAAGAGGTTCTTATGCACAAGTAGGAAACGATACAGACCCGTATAGATTGGCAACTACTTATCAATCTGCAACAGCTTGGGGTGGAATTCCTCGATTCACTGAAGGAAATGCACTAGCACCTACTGGCTTAAAGCCAGAAAGAACCAATTCTATTGAAGTAGGTTTGGAAGCGAGGATGTTTTTAAATCGTTTAGGTTTGGATGTAACTTATTACAACGCTGCTACAAATGATCAAATTCTTAATGTAGGTTCTTCTCGAACAACAGGCTACTCTTCTCGAACTTTGAATGCAGGTACTATCGAAAACAACGGTGTGGAAGTAATGTTGAATGTTACACCTATCAAAACAACCGACTTTTCTTGGGATATGACCTTCAACTGGTCTAAAAACAACTCTACTGTGAAAGACTTACCTGATGGTGTAGATGTAATTCCATTGGGACGTTACTGGGGATTAGACTTAGAAGCTCGTGAAGGTCAGCCTTATGGTACTTTCCGTGGTCGTACAGCAGCCTCTCACAATGGTCAATTGATCTTGGATGGTGGTTTACCTTCAAGTGCCCCTTCTGATGAAGTTTTGGGAACTATTCAGCCAGATTGGTTGGGCGGTATTCGCAACAGTATCAGCTACAAAAACTTAGATTTGAGTTTCTTGGTTGACATCAAACAAGGTGGCGATATTTTCTCTATGACTTATATGTTTGGTCGTTACGCAGGTGTTTTGGAAGAGTCATTGGAAGGTCGTGAGACAGCTGATGATATTAGAAATGGTTATGTGTATGATGGTGTGATTGACAATGGTGATGGCACTTATAGTCCAAACGATGTACCTGTAGATGCAGAATCTTGGAATGTTTTCCACTATCAGTCTTTGGGTGGTCATGATCGTTCTATCTTCGATGCAAGTTTCATCAAATTGCGTGAAGTAACTTTGAACTACCGCATTCCTTCTTCTGTATTCAAAAACACACCTATCCAAAGATTGTCTTTGGGATTGTATGGTCGTAACT
>JBMYXW010000119.1:0-7635 GCA_049608825.1 Chitinophagales bacterium | reverse complement strand
ACAACAATTGTACAGAAGTTCTAAGTATTCTATTGGCTATCGGAAATCCTTCTTCCAATATCACAGGAGAATTGGAATATTGCGCTTCCGATAACTTTACCACTTTGGATGCAGGAAATGGAGCAAACTACAAATGGTCTAACAATGAAATGACTCAAAAAATTGAAGTAGGTGAAGGTACTTATACTGTCACTGTCACCGATTCCAATAACTGTACAAGCACAGATGAAGTGACTGTTGTTGAAAACTCCAATCCCAACCCTTCAATAAGTGGCAACTTAAGCTATTGCGCTTCCGCAAATTTCACCGCTTTGGATGCAGGAAGATGGAGTACTTACAAATGGTCAAATGGCGAGACAAGTCAATTTATTGAAGCCAGCGCAGGCACTTACACTGTAACTGTTAATGATTCCAATGGCTGCAAAGGGACAGATGAAGTCAGGGTTATTGAAAACCCCAATCCGAGCCCTTCAATAACAGGAAATTTCGCCTATTGCAGAGGACGACAAGCCACTTTGGATGCAGGAAATTGGAGCAGCTATTCTTGGTCAAATGGAGAAACAACCCAAAGTTTTTCGACTACTTCAATAGGCATTTACACCGTCACGGTTACGAATCAAAAAGGCTGTACAGGTTCGGCTACTGCAATGGTCAGCATGATTCCATGTTTGGCAGAAGCAGGTGTTTTGACTACGAATGAAAACACAGTTTGTGCAGGCGGAGATATTGAAGTCCATACGATAGGTGAAAAAGCAGGAGCAAATCACCTTCAATATTTCTTCATTTATTCACAAAACAATTTAGGAGCTACTTTATGGCGTGAGCGTATAATAGCTGATTATGAAACGAGTACAGCGAGTGCTGACTTTAGTGGATTGGATGCTGGCGATTATTTAGTGTGTGCGTACAACGAATGTCAAGATTGCCAGCCCAATCCTTCTCCCATTACAACCAATTTGGATGATATTTATGATACAGGCACTGTTCAAGATGGCTGTTTCGACATCGAATGTAGCACGATTACCATTCCCGAAGCTTTTGAAGCAAACACAAGTGGAACAGGCTTGGCTGCCGAAAACAATGCAGCTGGACAGAATATCTACATTGCAGAAGTGTGCGGAGGAACAGCCCCTTACAGCATTGATTTTGATTCATCAGGCGGTTTTGCAACGGTCAATGATTATCCTTCTCCTATTGCAGGCTGTATCAAATACCAAATCCTGTATGTTCCCGAAGCAGATTGGACACTTACTGTAACGGATGCGAATGGCTGTAATAATAAGACCGTTGTATTCACGAATGAAGGAACATTTGGTAGCACTCCTTTGCTGCAAATCGTGGGGCATACCGCAGTAGTCGAAACCTGTATTGGCGATGCAGATGGTGAATTGAGCATTGAAGTAGAAGGAGGTGAAAGTGCTTGTGAACAATACACTTATGCTTGGTCAAGTACCAATGGTTTTACGGCTTCTGCAATAGATGGGGCAACGGGAAGTACCCTAACGGGTTTGGCATCGGGTAGTTATGATGTGACTGTAACAGACTGTGAAGGAACGACAACGGTGAGGGAGAATATGAATGTGGCTCGAAGAAATCGTGGACGAGGAAGAAGTAGAGGAGGCTGCAAAACAGTAGGGAATGAAAATCTAAATGAAAATGCAAATCTAAAAGTTTTCCCCAATCCGTTCACCGAACGAACTTCGATTGAGTTCAGTTTTGCAGAGGCTTCAAGGGTTTGGCTTTCGGTCTATTCCATTGAAGGGCAGAAAGTGGCGGAGATATTGGCAGGTGAAACGATTGAAGGAGAAGCTTTGAAGCGATTTGGTTTTGACGCAAGTAGATTACAGAGTGGAGTATATATTTTAGAATTGCAGTTGGGTTCAGGGGAGCGTTTGCATCAGAAGTTGATGGTAGATAAATAAAAGATTTTTGGTTTAAATTATTTATCCATAGCAGTCAATTTACCTCTTGGTATTTTGGCTGTTTTTTTATATATTGAACTTAAAATATCCAACAATATTCTATCTTTACCCTCCCACCATTCAAGCCCTCAATTTTAAATGATATAGTTCAGATGTATAAAGATACAACAACAATAATTCTACAATTGAGCCTCAATCAAGCCAAAATTATCCTTTCTGAAGGAAAAGCTGCTGTTGCTGAAAAAGATAGCGGCAAGGCAATAGAATTGTTTAGTAAGGTGATTGAAGTTTTTGAAGTGCATGAAGAATGGGAGGATTTTATGGAAGCCTCTTATGAATTGGCTACAGCCTATATATATCCTTTTAAACTTTCCGAAGCGATGGAAATTATAGAGCATGCACTCAAAATCCGTCGAGAAAAGTGTCCTGACATCAAGAGGTGGGGATATTACTTATATTCCAAAAAATCAAGAATATTTAATTTGCGAGGAATATTTAGTAAAGGTATTGAATACTTAGTCAAAGCACAGGAGGTATTAGAGGGTGAAGGAATGAGTAAATTCTTACTAATTGAAAATCTAACTGATCAATGTGACTGTTGGACAATGGTTAATGACCTTACAAAAGCCTATGAATTATTAGCAATCATATCAGACTTGCTGGAAGATAATAAGAGGAACGATCTTTTAATGAACTTCTATTCTACTCAAGCAAAGATAGAATATATGAATTCTAATTATTTATTAGCCAAAGAAATGTATGGGAAAAGCCTTCAAATTTGTATGTTAAATCGGTGTCCGCAAGAAGCGTACTACCGTTTTGAGATTGCAGGAATAGATGGACTTTTAGGCAACAGAGAAGAAGAACTCAATGCATATATCAAGATATTCGAGCAGTATGATAAGCTCTATGGAGGAGTTTACAATAAAAGAATAAAACTGCACTTAGGTACATTCTATGGTCCTATGGGAAGATGTTTAGGTGCATTAGGTGATTATGTTCAGGCACTACATTATTTCGAAAAAGCAATGATTTTTCTTGAGGAAAGTGGTGAAGGCGTTGATAAATGGATCGTCTCAATACTCAATGATATTGCTTGGGTATATGGAAAACAAAAAAAATACGACAAGCAAATCGAATATATTGAGAGGGCTTTAGAATTGCATCAAAATACAGCAGATGAAGCTGAGTATATGTTCTCCTCAATTATCTATCAATATATGGCAGATGCTTATATGGATAAGAATGACAGAGAGAAATCCTTGTTTTATTATGAAAAGGCATTGGCAGCAGACATAGAATATAGGGGAGAAAATCATGACCGCTCAATTGGTGCTTATAAGGATTTAGGGATTTATTGGACTAAAAATAAGGATTACTCAAAAGGGTTGGAATACCTTCATATAGCTTTGAAAAAGGTTGAAAATAAATTTGGACACATACATGAAATTACTGCAGATATTTATCTTAGAATAGCCTACAACTTTCACCAACAAGGAAAATTAGAGACGGCATTGGAGCATTATCAATTGGCTTTGACTGCCGATTTGCCCAATTATCAAGAAACCAATTTTTATCATTTTCCTGATGTAGGAGAATGTCTTTTCCTCTCTGCGGACCTTTTTTTAGAAATATTATCAGGGAAAGCAAGGGCACTTTTTGACCATGCACTTTTTTTGGAAAAGAAAGATTTTCCCAAAGCTATCAAATCTTTAAAAGGGAGTTTGAACACTTGTCAATTGGCAGCCGATTATCTCCAACAACTCCACAAAACACTCAAGGCAGAAGATTCCAAATTGATTTATGGAGAAAGAATGACTCCTATTTATCAACAAGCCATAAAAGTTGTTTTACTTTTATCTGACAGCTTAGGAGAGGAGTCTATTTTAGAGCAAGCCTTTACTTTCCATGAATTGGCAAAAGCACTTTTGTTGCGTTCTTCTATGAAAGAAAGCGAGGCAAAAATGAGGGCTTCTATTGAACCCCAGTTATTGGAACAAGAAAGAAATCTAAGAAACCAAATCGAAGTCTATCTCCAAAAAATACAAAAAGAAGAAGCAAAAGGAGCTGAAAAAGACGAAAACCAACTAAAAGAGTGGAAACGAAACCACTTCAATGAACTACTCAAACACCAAACACTCATTGAACAATTCGAGCAAGATTACCCCGAATACTACGAACTCAAATACAATCTTCAAACCGTTTCTGTCACAAATCTCCAAAAAGACTTGGATGAAAATACAGTCGTGATTAGTTATTTTATCGGTCCAGAAAAAGGCTATATTTTTGCCGTCACCTACGATGAGTATGAGGTTATTCCCTTTGACCTACCCAAAGATTTCGACCAACAAATCCAAGACTACCTCAACAGCATACAAGCACAAAACATCACCGATTTCATCCCTCAATCCCATGCCCTGTATTTCCTGTTGATCGAACCCATCAGCTATTTGGTATTTGACCCCTTTGCAGGAAAACCCAAAAACGTTGTCATTCTACCAAGTGCATCCCTCAATTACCTACCCTTTGAAACCCTCATCCGAGAAATTCCCCACACTGCCCAAGCCGCTTTTCACCAATTGGATTACCTTCTCCAACACTGCCAAATTCAATACCATTATTCGGCAACTTTGTACCATCAATCTTTGCAGAAAAATGCCCAAGAGACTTCCCTGCTCTCTCCAACTGAAAAATCTGAATCAATTGATTTCTTAGGTTTTGCCCCCATTTACACAAGCGACAAAGCAGCTACACAAGAAGCCTTACGAGGATTGGCAGAAGATTACAGCCGTTGGGCAACCCGCTCTGATGCCTTACGAGATGGCACACTTGCGCCACTCCCTTTTTCCGAAAAAGAAGTGGAAAATATTGAAGGATTATTTACCCAAAAAGGATTGAAAGGACAAAGCCAGCTCTATGATACTGCCACCAAAGACCACTTCAAATCTCTTGCAGCCAATGCCAAATACCTACACATTGCAGCGCATGGACTGACCAACGATGAATACCCCAAATTGTCGGGCATCGTGTTTCACCCTGACGAAAAAGCGACCGAAATTCACGACAGCGTTTTGTCTATGGGTGAAATGTATCAACTTCAATTGCAGGCGGATTTGGTCGTTTTGAGTAGCTGCGAAAGTGGCATTGGCAAATTGGCGAAAGGTGAAGGCATGATGGCAATCAATCGGGGTTTCTTATATGCAGGCGCAAAAAATGTGATTTACACACTCTTCAAAGTCCTCGACAAACCAAGCAGTGAATTGTGTGAGGCTTTGTTTGCTGAGATATTGGAGGGGAAAACCTATACGGAGGCATTGCGCTTGGCAAAATTGCGCTTGATTCAACGGGCGGATGTGGATCCCAAATCTTGGAGTGGGTTTGTGTTGTTGGGGGCATAATGTGGGTATTACCCAATACCATGGTTCATAGGGCGAATACCCTATGCTATGAAATTGCGCTCCATTGGAGCTTTTTGTTTTGAGGGTTTTGTTTTTTTAATGTATATTTGATACATTATATAACCAGCCCCAAAGGGGCGTAGTATTGTAACATGGGGTGCTAGCCCTATGTTACACCTAACTCTATGGAATATGCCACAATCCCTCGTTAAAAATTACGTCCACCTCGTATTCAGCACCAAACACCGTCAACCGCTCATCACCAAAAAAATCCAACCCGAATTGTATGCCTATATGGGAGGAATTTGCAGCAGTTTAGAATGTTACCCAAGAGCCATTGGAGGAGTAGAAGACCACGTTCATATATTGTGTTTGTTGTCCCAAAAAATTGCCTTGATGAAACTATTGGAGAAAGTCAAAAGCAAATCTTCTCGATGGATCAAAACGAAAGGGGAGGAGTTTGAAGGATTCTATTGGCAAAATGGATACGGTGCATTTTCGGTCAATCCTACACAGGAAGGCGTGGTCAAACGATACATTCAAAACCAAGAGGAACACCACAAAAACAAAACCTTCAAAACCGAATTTCGGTATTTCCTCAATAAATACAAATTGGAATACGATGAACGCTATGTGTGGGATTGATTCGCATAAATTCATGATAACCCATCGTAATTCATAGGGCGAATACCCTATGCTATGTAATTGCGCTCCTTTGGAGCTTTTGAATTCATTTTTAGCCCCAATGGGGTGTGGTATTGTAACATGGGGTGCTAGCCCTATGATTATCGCCCCACAAAAAACATCCCAATCACCGTCTCCCGTTCACCCGTCAATTTCCAATAATAGCGACCCGGTACAAAATCCGACACATCCACCACAAATCCCTCCGTTCCCTTCTCCAAAACCCGTTCCTCCACAATTTCCTGTTGATTGTTCTCAATCACAAAACCTTGTTTTTTAGCCAGAGGTTTTTCAAAACCAAAACTCAGTTCTTTCTCTACATCCAAGCCATTTTTAGGAGTCATCAATCCAGCAGCCGTACTTCTACTCGCCTGCCACAAAGCCGCCTCATAATTCGGAACAGGCAAGAAAAACTGACTCAACTCGTCAATCGTTTCATTCACCTTATCCGTCAGCGATTTCCATTTCTCCTTCAAAGAAGACTGCTTCAACTTACTTTGCTTCAATTGCCAATTCTGCTCCATTTCCTGCAATTCCATTTTGAAGCGTTCATCGCCAAACAAAACAGCGCCGCCATGCAAATCCTCATAAAAAGCAATTTGCTCCCCAATAGCAGGTTCATTATTACGTATTTGAGTCAGTAATTGAAGATTTTTCTCAGACAATGTTCCCAGAACATAGTCCTCTACCAATTTTATTTTTTCATTTTCTGTCATGATAAGGTGATTAATCGTTAGTCAGCAAAATTATACTTAAGCCTAAATTGAAAGTCTTGTGTTTTATGTCTTTATTCTTACGTCTTACTACTTAAATATCAGCTCGCTTAAATTCCTTCTGCATCTGTTTTTGCAGTGCTTTAATACATCTTTTTTTCTGTGTTCGCACTACCTCTTGACTTTTATAATTTAGATTTTTTTGAATCGCTTCAATTGAATATTGGCGGTAAAAGAAGAGGTACAAAATACGTTGACAAGGATGCTGCATCTTCTTCAACATATTGGCAATCATCTTTTTTCTATCCATTGACTGCAAGTTGTCTTCCGCTCCCATTTCTGAAGATTCCACAAACTTCAAAGGAGCATCAGAAGTTGTCTTTTTTTGATTACGCAGCCGTATTAAGAATATATTTTTACCAATTCCAAAAAGATACGTTTTTAACTCACTCCTTAGATTCTCCAGCTTTCCCGCCTTTGCATTCTTATACAGAACAAGAATACTATCCTGAAAAACATCTATTGCCTCCTCTTCACTGCAATGGTGTTTTTTAACCATCCAGTTCACAAAAGAAGGTCTAAATTCTTCATACAACACATTGACTGCCTCCCTTTTTCCAGCTTTGAAGGCCAATAACCAATTGTTGAAGTCCTCTATCATATTTGTACCATTTTTATCGTAAATGTGAACACCCAATCAAGAAAAAAAAGTTTTTTTTCTTGATTGTAGAAATAAAATTTTTATTAAGTATTGAAAATAAAGGTTTTAACAAGGAGTATTCTTGTGTTATTTTTTGCTTGAACGAAATTAATATTTTTTTTTAAAAAAAGTACTTCCCCCTGTTCACAAACTCCAATAAAGTGATACTAAAAGGTAAACAACCAAACTACAGGTCCAAATTACAATTATTAAAAACA
>JBMYXW010000118.1:0-7679 GCA_049608825.1 Chitinophagales bacterium | reverse complement strand
TTTCACCCTATCCACAAGCGAATCCACATGAAGATTGTCTGGTCCAATTCCATCAATGGGTGAAATCACACCTCCCAATACATGGTACAAACCCCTGTATTGATGTGTATTTTCAATTGCAAGTACATTTCGCATATTTTCCACCACACAAATCACCGAACCATCTCGACTCAAATCCAAACAAATACTACATACAGGATTATCCGATACATTGTGGCACTTTTGACAAAACTGTATATCCTGTCGCATACGAATCACCGTTTCCCCAAATGCCTCTACATTTTTGGTCTCCTCTTTCAGTAAATGCAAAACCAAACGCAAAGCCGTTTTTTTGCCAATTCCAGGCAGTTTTGTAAACTCTTTCACTGCATCTCCAATCAATTTTGAAGGAAAATCCATAGTCTATTTTTATATTCTTCAGTATGATTTATCAAAAATACGCAAACCATCGTATAGTTGCGTATTTTCCTTACATTTGTTTTCACACATCTAAACGACTCTTCCTATACATGACAACAAGAATTACCCACAATTGGAACTTAAGTCCAAAAGAAGCCATACAACTCCAACAAGAATTGAAGACAAAAGTTAAAATTGAACCTTTAACCAAACCTATCCAGTACATTGCAGGAGCAGATATTTCCTTCAATAGAGGGGAAGATACGGTATATGTGGGAATCGTGGTATTGAAGTACCCTGAATTGATTGAAGTAGATAGGGTTTTGTTGATAGGCGAAGCAACTTTTCCTTACATTCCTGGTTTGTTGTCGTTTCGAGAATCGCCTTTGTTGATAAAGGCTTGGGAAAAACTGCGTATTAAGCCCGATGTAATTGTGGCTGACGGACATGGCATTGCACACATTAGGCGATTCGGAATTGCCTGTCATTTAGGGCTACTCACCGACACTGCAACAATTGGTTGCGCCAAAAAAATATTTGTAGGAACGCACGGTATTTTGGAAGAAGAAAAGGGCAGCATTGCCCAAATTTGCTACAAAGAAGAAACAGTGGGTGTGGTTCTACGAACCCGAAAGAATGTCAAACCTGTTTACATTTCGGCTGGTCATAAAATCACCTTAGAACAAGCGATTGAAGTGATGAATACTTGTACTAGCAATTATCGAATTCCTGTACCTACTCGACAAGCCCATTTGATTGTGAATGAATTACGTAGAGGCGAATTGGAAGTGGAATAGGCTGGTGATTGGTTTCAATAGGGCTAAAACTAAACGGATGGTAGCTATTTATCCAAATCAAACCTCAAATATTGTCTATCGTACTTCTTACATCCCCCCTATTCAAGAACCACCTCTATACAAATCATTAGGTGGATTTAAGAGGTAAGATTACATGATTTTTGACCTTTAATTTTGAAAATGGTAAATCAAATAGAACTACCTTTTTTATTCACCCTTTATTTAATTCTCCTTGTACTAGTATCTAAACTACTAAGAACCAAATAATATAACAATTCAACAATAAAGCCATTCAGCAATAGAGATTCTTTCTATCCATTCTGCTCCTCCAATACTCCCTTTGCCTGCAAAATATGCCTTTGTTCATGTGCTATCACAAACTCAATCGCATCTCCCAATTTGAACTTCAAAATACTTCCCAATAAAGATTTCACTTTCACCTTATTCAGATTCACCTTTTTAGATTCTTCAATAATCACCAAAAAATCTGCGTGGTGCTGCAAAAACTCATCAAAAACAGCTTGTGTACTTTCGGAAGGAGCTAGGTTGTTGGGGTTGTAATTTTTGAAGGTTCGGGTGCGATTCCGAATTTTGCCATCTGGTTTGGGCTTCATTGCTGTGGTCATTTTACTGCCAATAAAGCCTCTTTTGAAGTCATCAGCAGAAGATTGACCTGCTGCAATAGCCTTTGCAATAGCTGTTTGTATTTCGGGAATATAGTGTCGATTGGTGAGATTGAGGTGTTCCAAACATTGAAGGATGCTCCATTTTTCGGGTGAGGCTTTCCAAGTCAATTGTGTTTCGGTGAGAGGCTTCAATTCGCTTTTAAAAGTATTGAGTATTTTCTGTGTATCGTTTGAAGCTTGTTGTAAGAGTTCATTACTTTTTATTTTGGACATAAGAGGGCAATTTTGAAGGATAAATGATGAATTTTGAGTGAGACAAGTTTAAGTCAATTTTGAAGGGATAGATGTTGAATCTTGAATACGACAAATTTAAGCCATTTTTGAAGGAGAAAGATTGATACAAATCAAATTTTAACATTACTTATGAAATTTTGTGTTCTGCCTATCTGTCACTATATCGACAGCAAAATATTGTTTCGTGCCTTATCTTTCTGAAAAAGAACAAATAAAAAACAATGAAAAAACGAATACCTCATAAAATATGGAGCAGCCTCTACTGGAAAATTTCGGCTATATTTTTGGTCTTACTGATTATAGTTGGCGTTGCCTATATCGGGATAACTGCCTATTCCTCCAATAAATACGCTTGTGAAGTCACACAACAAGTCAATGCCCATGTAGCCAAAAGTATCAGCGAAAAACTGCCTTCTTTTTCGGAAAGCGGAATGGTGATGGAAGAAGAGTTAGCAGAGCTTCGGGCGGATGTGAAGGCGATTAACCCCATGATTGAAGTCTATCTACTCGACCCATTAGGCAAAATTTTGGGCTATGCTGCCCCTGTCGACCACCTCAAACTGAATATGGTGGATTTGAAGCCCATCAAAAGATTCATTGAATCCGAAGGCAAGGCTTTTGCAGTCGCAGATGATCCTCGCAACAAGATGATGAAAAAGGTTTTTTCGGCAACGACTGTTGGAAAAGAAGGGAACTTGAAGGGCTATATTTATGTGATTTTGGCGAGCGAAGAATACCATGCGGTGATGGACAGCCGTTTGTGGGGTTATTTGTATCACTTAGGCACGACATCTATTTTGTTTACCATCCTTGCAGCAATTTTTATTGGTTTGGGAGCGATTTGGTTGTTGACCAGCAATTTGCGAAATATTATCAGCACGGTTAGAAAGTTTCAAAACGGTGATTTGAATGCTCGAATTGAATTGAAGTCGGGTGGTGAAATTGCAGAGCTGGGCAGTGCCTTCAATGAAATGGCGGACACGATTTTAGAAAATATCGAAGAAATGAAGTCGGCTGAAATATTGCGGAGAGAATTGATTGCCAATGTTTCGCACGACCTTCGTACTCCTTTGGCGGTGATTCACGGCTATGTCGAAACACTGATGATGAAGGAAAAGACCTTGACTCCCGATGAACGCAAACGCTACATTGAGATCATCATGAAAAGTACGGCAAAATTGAAGAAAATGGTGTCGGAACTGTTTGAGTTGTCCAAATTAGAATCCAAGCAGGTGAAGCCCAAAAAAGAGCCTTTTTTCATGCAGGAATTGGTGCAGGATGCCTACTACAAATACGATATGTTGGCGAAAGAAAAGGGTGTGGAATTGAAGACTCATATAACGGACGGAATGCCTATGGTTTTGGGGGATATTGCCTTGATTGAAAGGGTATTGCAAAACCTATTGGACAATGCCATTAAATTTACACCCAAAGGTGGTGAGGTTTCTATTGAATTGAGTAAAAAGGAAAGTTCTATTGAAGTACAAATCACCGATACGGGTGTGGGAATTCCAAGCGACAAAATTCCTTTTGTGTTTGAACGCTATCAAACCAATGGTAGAACGAACGGCAAAAACGATAATATCAGCGGTTTTGGTTTGGGCTTGGCGATTGTCAAAAAAATACTGGAACTCCACGATACGACTCCCATTGTGGTGAGCAAACAGCAAGAGGGCGCAAGGTTTTCGTTTCAGTTACCTGTATATTCGTGATTTGGTATAGTGCTGAATGGCTCTATTGTTATATTGCTTGGTTATCAATGTTTTTGCTCAACAAGAAGGTGTCAAGCACTTAAGGCAAATTCAAATAAAAAACTCAAATGCAAATGTCAAGCTCAAATTCAAAACTGCACTTGGTAACAAGGGAAAAATTAAATGACTAACACAAATGTCCACTCCAAAGACAACTTTGAAGTGGACATTAAATAAAACTTATTGTTGGTCAATCAAATGGCTTAAAGAACATCAAAATCAATTAATTTCAAGCCCTTTTTTTCCAAGTCTTTTACTTTTTTAGAAAAAGCAGCATCGCTGAGTCCATGATAGAAGTAGTAGCCACCTCCGTTTTCTTTGCGATAGACACTAAGATAAGTGGATTTGCCATTGTGGACAGATTTTTCAAAATCCACCAAACGATAACCCTTCTTCGTCATTTCCTCCCATTTGCTCTTCGATGCGCCCCAACTTGAATGATTATACAAACCACTTTGACCCGTTCTTTTCTTAAAAACTCCCAAGTAATGGCGTTTACCGCCTGATACAAAACTCTCTATGTCTTCCAATTTGTAGCCTTCACTGTCTAAGATTTTCCATTTGTGGGTAAACTGTTTCCAAGAATTGTACTGATACAAGGCATGCCCATAGCTTCCGCCTTCCCACACACCTACATAGTAGCGTTTGCCCTTCTCTACAAAAGTCTCTACATCAATCAATCGGACACCTTGTGACGCTAAGTCTTTGCGCTTTTTTGCCAATGCACTAAAGCTACTTAATTTAAAAAGTCCAAATTTACCAGTCCTTTTGCTGAGAACGCCCCAATACCGAGCTTGACCTCTCACGATTTTTACTTCAATATCGTTTAAGTGATAGCCCAATTTGCGGAGGTCTGTCCACTCTTTGACAAAAGCACTCCAACTAAGGTTTTTGCAAAACTGATGTTTGGCATTATCTGATTTCCATATACCCGAAAAATTTTGAGCATTTGTGTTAGATTGAAAAGCACAAGAAAAGAAAAGAAATGTGAAAAATATTAAGAATGAATTTTTCATAGCGTGTTAAAATTTTGAGGTTAAAAAGTGTAAGCATTTGTTGTAATGCTGCTGTTCGACCTCATAGACGATAACACCTATTTTTTTGGGAAACTTATTTTAAAAAAAATGGCTCGTTGAAATTTTCAAAAGGTTGGTAACCAGAAACGTGCTAATTGAAGCTTAGATTAACTTATAATGCGACCTTGACCGCACAATCAAACCCGTTTCACCAAACTCCAAATACTCCCCTGCCAAAGCCGTATTCATGCGTTTGTAAATCAAGACCACACTGTTATGCCCTTCCAAAACATGCTGTAAATCAAAGTGTAAAGTTGGATTTTTCTGCAATGCTTGCTTGAAGTAAGATTCCAATAAGGCTTTGTTTCGGAGTGTGCTGTCTGCCATATTGAAGTAGGCTGCAATTTTGGGAGAAGTATGTTCGATGCTTTCGGCATAACAACCCATGATTGCAGCGAGGTCGTGATTGTTCCATGCTGCAATCCATTGGTGTGCCAATTGTTGTTTGGTCATTTTGTTTTACTTTAGCAAGAATTACTTCAAATTTTTCTTTTTTGATTTCATTTTATTGCGTCTTGGTCTTGAAGTCGATTTAGTCTTAGCAGCTTCTTTTTTTCTTTTCTTTGAAGATTTAGCGGTAAATCTCTTTTTGGGAGCTGTTTTTTTCTTTACAGGTGACTCTTCACTGTCTATATTGAAGTCTTTGGATTTCGGCTTTGATTTAGATTCAGAAGAAGGTGAAAATTGTGTGTTTCTTTTTTTCTTACTTGTCTTCAATTTTCTTCTATTGCGGTCTTCAGAAGCCTCTTCGGTTTTGGAAGAATGGCTAATCATGTCGTTGATTTCCTGCATTTCGATAGAAGTCAATTCACGCCATTGTCCGACTTTGAGGGTGTTCACCTTGACATTCATAATGCGGGTACGAATCAGTTTGGAGACATTGTAGCCCAAAGATTGGCACATGCGCCGTATTTGTCGATTCAAGCCTTGTGTCAAAGTAATTTTGAAGGTAAAACCATTGATTTGTTTCACTTTACACTTCTTAGTCACGGTTTCTTCCAACTGTACACCATCCCGCATTTTCAAGATAAATTCGGGAACAATCAGCTGTTTGACCGTCACCAAATATTCCTTTTCATGGTTGTTGCCTGCTCGAAGAATCTTATTGACAATATCTCCATCATTGGTCAAAAATATCAAGCCCTGTGAAGGTTTGTCTAATCGCCCAACTGGAAACAATCTTTCGGTATGATTGATGTAGTCAATGATGTTGTTCTTTTCCTTGTGTTCGGTTGTGGAAACCACGCCAACGGGTTTATTGAAGGCAATATACAGCACTTTTTTCTTCTTTCGAGCTATCTCCCCATCTACTTGCACCACATCTTTTTCATACACTCGGTTGCCCAATTGAGCGACTTTTCCGTTAATCGTCACCCGTCCCTGTGCAATCCATTCATCGGCTTGCCTTCGGGAACAAACCCCTGTGCTGCTGACAAATTTGTTTAAACTGATTGAGTTGTCGTTTGTTTTTTTCACCTCTAATTCCTTCAATGATTAATATGAAATATTTATGCAAAGATACGCAGATTTTTTACCAATATTCTTTACAAATTCTACGTGGATAAAGGAATAGGGACTCAAAAATAGTTGCCCCATACCTGTCTTTTTCCATCATTTCTTTATGCCTTTCTATTATTTCAAATTGTTCGAAGTTGATTTTTCCTTTGTAGGGCGTGGAATACAATATGTGTTCGCCAACCTTCAACTTCAACCTTAAATATGTTTCGTAATTACCTGTATATTTCAAAACACTACCTGTCAAATAACTATTGGAAGGAAGTTTCGTTATATGTCCTGAATTTCCACAACCTCCAACGCCTATATATTCTATCGGCTTCCACCTTCTTGATGAGTCTATAGCTTCCTGTATGAGTATCGGAATATAGGAAGACATAATAATGGGAATACCGTAAGTCTGACGATTAATGATATAAAAGGCGACAGTACTTATTGGAGGGTATTTTTCTGGGTGATTCACTTTGATAGCTTGGTAAAAATCTGCATCTATATGAAGATTGCTTGGAAGATGATGCCTATCAGCAGTTATTCCATAAGACTGTGTAGTGTCAATTATGAGAGCTAAACCTGTTTTTGGATGACTGTTGTCATAGGAAATACTCCAAGGTAGTATCGTATCTGCATTGTACGAAAAATGCTTATTTTGGAATGAATTATGATAACTATAATGCCTACAATTTCCATTATCTCCAAAAAAAGATAAGCTCCAAATCCATGCTGTTGTTTCTGTCATTTTGCATACGGATACAGGATGGTGAGGAAAGGCAATATCGTCATTGACAACTGAAACATCAATAAAACATAGGTCTTTTGCATCATTGAATTTATCACTACAAGCTATGATTGTTATTGAAAGGATAATGAGCAATAAAAAATTAACTTTCATAAAGTCCTCGTTTTATGATTCAACGAAGTAAAACCTACAAAAGTATTTATTTTTCACTGGTCACCAGCCACCAATCTACAAATCACCATCAGAAATCTCCTGACAAAGCTCCACCAAAACCCCACTACAATCCTTAGGATGCACAAAACACACCAACTTATTATCCGCCCCTCGTTTGGGTTTTTCGTTCAATAACCGAAAACCATCCGCTTGCAGTTGTTTTATTGCCGCTTCAATGTCTTCGACAGCGTAGGCAATATGGTGCATTCCTTCTCCTTTTCGAGCCACAAATTTACCAATCGCACTATCGGGATTGGTGGACTCCAATAGTT
>JBMYXW010000117.1:0-7681 GCA_049608825.1 Chitinophagales bacterium | reverse complement strand
ACAAAGGCGGTTTTGTGACACAGCACGAACATACAATTGTGGTAACGGACGGCAAACCGATTATTTTAACCAAAGCAAATGAAATAATGTAGTGATTGGTAAATAGTGATTTGTTTCAGAACAAATTAATAAACTCTTATCTTTGATATTTTCAAAATACCTTCAAACTTATGAACAAAGCAACCAAAGGAATATTAAGAGCCGATTTGTTCCAGCATTTAGATGGAATTGTGACTGCCCCAACTGCTTATACGCTTTATGACAATGGAGTTTTAACATATTTACTTGAAAAAAAAGAAATCTCGCTTCAAGAACTGACCGAAAAATTCAATGCGAACGAAGGTTATTTGAACATCGCATTGAGAATCTTGGCTTCACAAGGTTGGTTGGACTACTCGATTGAAGAAGAAAATTCTATTCGATTGAAGACAAATCACAAGAGTGAACAAGCTTTTGAATTGATTCCTTTGTACAAAGATGTGGTGGAGTTGATAGCATATTCTGGTAAGTTTCATCGCCGTAAATTCGCCAAAGAACCTTTTTTGCTGTGGGAGCGTATTTTCAAAAAATACAAAAAAAGATATGAGTTAAGCCCATCATCTGATGCTGCAATACAAGAACTTCAATATCAAGTTTTGAAGCACATTGAAGGAATCATCGTTGGTCCTTCGGTAGTTGCCTTAGGAATGGGAGGTATGTTTCACAAGTACTTTATGGAAGCATCTTTTAAGCCCGAAGAATTCCACCAAGATTCAGAAAGTTTTGAACGCCTGCTAGACATGTTCGTATTTTTGGAATGGTTCAACAAACGAAACGATACCTATAGTTTCACCGAAAAAGGCTTATTTTATGCCAAACGAGCAAGTGCTTATGGGGTGACGGTTTCGTACATTCCGATGTTTCGCAAACTACAAGAACTGATTTTTGGCAACCCAAGAATATTGTGGCAAGTGCCTAAAGGCGCACCTGAAATCCATGTAGATAGAGAAATGAATGTGTGGGGAAGTGGAGGTGCTCATTCGACCTACTTCAAAAAAATCGATGAAATCATCATTGACCTTTTCAATCAACCCATTCACGAACAACCCAAAGGCATCCTCGATATGGGCTGCGGCAATGGAGCATTTTTGGAGCATCTGTTTGATGTCATTGAGCATCGAACCTTACGGGGAACAATGTTGGAGGAACATCCACTTTTTTTGGTCGGTGCAGACTACAATCGGGCAGCATTGAAGGTAACGAGAGCCAATTTGATTCAAGCAGATATTTGGGCAAAGGTGATTTGGGGTGATATTGGCAATCCCGATTTCTTAGCAAATGACCTCCAAGAAAACTATGGCATCCAACTACAAGAACTCCTCAATGTGCGTACTTTTCTTGATCACAATAGAATATGGCAAGAACCAAAAAATCAAACTCTGAATAGAACAAGTACCTCAACAGGGGCTTTTGCATTTCGGGGCAAGCGGTTATCCAATGCAGATGTAGAGGATAATCTGCGAGAGCACCTTCAAAAATGGACTCCTTATGTCCAAAAATTTGGCTTATTGGTGATAGAACTCCACACGATTGCTCCTGCATTGACGGCTCAAAACATCGGTAGAACGGCTGCAACGGCTTATGATGCCACGCATGGATTTTCTGACCAATACATCGTTGAGATTGAAACCTTTCACAAAGTTGCCGCCGAAGCAGGTTTGTTTTCTGTCGAGAAATATTTCAATCGCTTTCCCGATTCGGATTTGGCAACGGTAAGCATTAATTTGTTGAAGGCGAAGTAGATTTTTGCCAATAAAAATACCCTAAGATCAAGGCGGTTGCCCAATACAGCCAGCCAATGATAGGTTGATAATCCCAAACTACAAAAGTGATGATTTCTGAATTTTTGAGCGAAAAGCAGGTAAGAGGAGTAAGTACAAACAATAAAACCAATCCAAGTTGATACTCTTTGCTAAATTTTCCATTTTTTAACAACGCAAATAGACAAGCTGCAATTCCCAAGCCCAAACCAATCACTGGGTGGTCTCGCAACATTAAGTAATTAATATCACCTCCTATGGTGAACTGAAATGTTAGTGGAATGGCAGTTAAAAATACGATTACAGCGAATAATAAAGATGATTTTTTCATTTGTTAAAATATTTTCTTTTGAAATTACTACGATTGCAAATGTATCCGATATGCTGATTTTTTGCAAAAAAAACAGGGTCTAAAAAGGGTGGAATAGGGGGTTGAAAAAAGGTGGAGACAATACTTATTTCACTGTAATCGAATTATTTAACTCCAATTGACTTGTGAGTTGTTTTGCTTGTTTTCGATTGGAAAGAGATCACGTTTTTCAATGTTGAATTCACAATCATGAAAGAGTATGCCTAAAAAATAAGAGAGCAAATTCCTTATTAGGTTTTCTTACAGGGGAGATTATAAAGCGATGTTATTGGGAATTTTTCAATGAAATCACTCTTTTATTATTTTTTTCTCAAAAAAGAAAGATAATTTTGGTGAATAACTAAATTTGCTTTAGCTTTGCATTAATTTAGAGGTAAACAAATTCAAACAAGAATACCTTATGAAAACCAATATTCGCAGATTCCGTCGTCGGCGGCAATAATATTCCTTTCTCATAACAAAGAGATAAGATTCGTTATCTCTCTGATTTTCTATTCTTTTAACTTATTTTCAATTTTTTTTGCCATGTTATCAACAAATAATTGTTTAACAGAGCTTTATCCTCCCATACCCAATTCTCATTTACACACTTCTATTTGTAGGCGGCAACGCTGTTGTCGGCGACTTCGCTGATACCATTCTACAAAACAAACAAACAAGCAATTATTAGTAGTTTTCAATGAGTTAGCACGTAAAACGGCAATAACTCTACCTAGCTACAAACCTTATTAACAACAATAGAAACCGAAATCTTTTAAGAGTCGGAAATAGAATACTTACATGTTTTTCGGTTTTGATAAATATAAGTCAATGCAAACTATCGAGATAATGGTAGCTGAAAAGCACCATACGGTATATGCACATACCATCTGCGGACTAATTTCAGAATCTGCTGCTCAAAGAGGCACAGGCATTGCCAAACGTCCTCCAGAGATGATTGTTGAAAAAATTGAAGCGGGCAAAGCAGTCATTGCACTTTGTGGTGAAGATTTGGTAGGTTTTTGTTATGCAGAAATTTGGCAAGACGGTGAATTCAGCTCTAATTCTGGCCTAATTGTAAATCCCAAATATAGAGGCATGGGAATTGCGAAAGCCATCAAAGAAAAAGCCTTTGAATTGGCACGGAAAAAATACCCCAATGCCAAACTTTTTGGCTTGACCACCAGTTTGCCTGTGTTGAAAATCAACTCAGAATTGAATTACAAACCTGTTACCTTCAATCTGATACCTTCTGATGACCAATTTTGGGAAGGCTGCAAAAGTTGTGTCAACCACGACATCTTGATGCGTATGGGACGCAACCATTGTTTGTGTACGGCAATGCTGTTTGACCCCGAAAAAGAACAGAAACAAGAATTGGGGATTCAGAAGAATAAAAGAATAAAAACGGAAAAAACAGGGCAAAAAAAAAATGAACCAATATTGGTGTCATAATCTACATCTGCGCTTATCTGCGTAATCAAATAAATCTGTGATATGAAAGTCGTATTAGCATTCAGTGGGGGATTGGATACTTCCTATTGTGTCAAATATTTGAGCCAAGAAAAAGGCTTAGAAGTACATTCTGCCATTGTGAATACAGGCGGTTTTTCAGAGGCAGAATTGGAGGAAATTGAAGCCAAAGCATATAGTTTAGGGGTAAAAAGTCATGTCTGCTTGGACGAAACCGACAACTACTACCAAAACTGTATCAAATACCTTGTTTTTGGCAATATTCTCCGCAACGGAACGTACCCACTTTCAGTCAGTTCCGAGCGAATGTTTCAAGCTATGGCGACTATCAAATACGCCCAATTAATTGATGCAAAATACATTGCACACGGAAGCACAGGAGCAGGTAACGATCAAGTGCGCTTTGATATGGCCTTCCAAATCTTAGCTCCCGAAATCGAAATCCTCACCCCCATCCGTGACCAAAAACTTTCCCGTCAAGCCGAAATTGAATACCTTCAAAATTTGGGCGTAGCGGGCAATTGGGAAAAATCGCTCTATTCTATCAACAAAGGCCTATGGGGTACAAGCGTTGGTGGCAAAGAAACTTTGACCTCCAATGAAGGGCTACCAAGTGAAGCTTATCCGAGCCAACTGCAAGAAAATGAACCAAGCGATTTGGAATTGGAGTTTGTGAAAGGCGAATTGAAGGGAGTGAATGGTGTTTATTTTGAGGACTCGGTAGCTGCCATTCAAGAAGTTGAAAAAATTGGCAGTGCTTATGCAATAGGTCGAGACATTCACGTTGGCGACACCATTATTGGCATCAAAGGACGAGTGGGTTTTGAAGCAGCCGCTTCTACCCTCATCCTCAAAGCCCACCACCTTCTCGAAAAACACACCCTCTCAAAATGGCAATTGCATTGGAAAGAACAATTGGGAAATTGGTACGGAATGTTGCTGCATGAAGGACAATATTTAGAGCCTGTCATGCGGGATATTGAAGTCTTTTTAAGCAGTTCACAAGAAACCGTTTCGGGTAAAGTTCTCATAAAATTGTTCCCATACCGTTTTGAACTGCAAGGAATTGAATCACCACACGATTTGATGAATGCCAAATTTGGTTCGTATGGCGAGATGAACAAAGCATGGACAGCAGATGATGCCAAAGGCTTCATCAAAATTTTGGGTACGCCATTGAAGATTCATCAGGCGGTGAATGGTGAACGACTGACGGTGGACGACTGACGATTAACGGAAAAGGATATAGGGTAAACGGAGGCTTTGCCAACAATTTCCAATTTTGGCAACAGTTGGAGTGAGCATCGTTCAACTGTTGGCAAGGCGTGAAGCCATTGTCAAAGTTTCACTTAAAAGAATAAACAAAAACAATGAGCATAAAAATCGGCATCGTTGGAGGAGCAGGTTACACAGCAGGAGAACTGCTACGAATCCTTTTGCAGCATCCAAACGCACAAATCATTTGGATTCATAGCAATAGCCATGCAAATGAAGCAGTCTATTCTGTTCACCAAGATTTATTGGGCGAAACCGATTTGCATTTTTCAAGCACTATCAACTTCAATATTGACGCATTGTTTTTGTGTTCAGGACATGGAAAATCCAAAGAATTTTTGGAGCTATACCAAGCTGTAATTGAAGAAAAGAAAGGCTTAAAAATCATTGACCTCAGCAGCGATTTTCGCCACAAAAGAACAGGCAACGATTTTATCTATGGATTGCCCGAACTTCAAAGAGAACAAATCCAACAACAATCAAAAGTCGCCAATCCTGGCTGTTTTGCGACCACTATTCAATTGGCACTATTGCCCTTAGCCAAAGAGCAATTATTGAAAAATAGTGTTCACATACAAGCAATTACAGGCTCAACAGGTGCGGGGCAAAAACCTACTGTAACGGGGCATTTTAGTTGGAGAAACAACAATGTGTCGGTTTATAAAGCCTTTCAACACCAACACATTGCAGAAATCAAACAAAGTTTGCAACAACTTCAATCTGATTTTGACCAAGAACTGTATTTCATTCCTGTTCGAGGCAATTTTTCGAGGGGAATTATGGCGACTGTTTACACGGAGTTTGCAGGAACATTGGAGGAAGCGAAGGCACTTTTCAAGGAGTATTATTCAGAACATCCTTTTGTCTGGGTGAGTGAAAACAATCCATCTATGAAGCAGGTGGTCAATACGAATAAGTGCGTTTTGTATTTGGAGAAACACGATAATATTTTATTGATTGTCAGCATGATTGACAATTTATTGAAGGGCGCATCTGGACAGGCGGTTCAAAATATGAATTTGTTGTTTGGGTTGGAGGAAAGGACGGGATTGAGATTAAAAGGAGTAGGATTCTAACGAAAACTTTGCCAACAATTTCCAATTTTGGCAACAGTTGGAGTGACCACCGTTCAACTGTTGGGCAAGGTTTCCAACCGTTGCCAAAGTTTCACTAAATGAGAATCCATAGTATCAATTAAGCATCTAAAGCATCAATAGAAATGAATCTTTTCGACGTATATCCATTATTTGACATCGAACCCATCAAAGGAGAAGGTTGCTATGTCTTTGACAAACAAGGCAATCAATACTTGGATTTTTATGGCGGTCATGCTGTTATTTCGATAGGACACAGTCATCCGCATTATGTCCAAAAAATTTCGGAGCAAGTCGCCAGTTTGGGATTTTACTCCAATTCGGTGCAAAATCCACTGCAGGTAGAATTGGCGGAAAAGTTGGGGGAATTGTCGGGCTGTAATAACTACCATTTGTTTCTCTGCAATTCGGGGGCAGAAGCCAACGAGAATGCCTTGAAATTGGCTTCTTTCGAGACAGGCAAAACCAAAATTATTGCCTTTGAAAAAGGCTTTCATGGACGAACTTCTGCGGCTGTAAACATCACCGACAACCCCAAAATCCAAGCGCCTATCAACAAGACTTTTGAAGCAGAACTGCATGAATGGGGGAATTTGGATACAGTAGTGGAAAGTTTGGAGGGCGGAAATGTGTGTGCGGTAATCATTGAAGGCATTCAGGGAATTGGAGGAATCCAAATTCCAAAGTCCGACTTTTTGGTAGGCTTGTCTCGACTCTGCAAAATGCACGATGTGGTTTTGATTTTGGATGAAATACAGTCGGGATATGGTCGAAGTGGGAAATTCTTTGCGTATCAATATGCTGACATTCAACCCGATTTGATTACGGTCGCCAAAGGAATGGGAAATGGTTTTCCGATTGGAGGGGTTTTGATTCACCCAAAATTTGAAGCCAAATATGGTTTGTTGGGAACAACCTTTGGCGGCAATCATTTGGCTTGTGCGGCAGGGCTTGCGGTTTTGGATGTATTGAAACAGGAAAATTTGTTGGAAAATGCGATGAAAGTAGGTACCTACTTGATGACAAAATTGAAGGAGATTGAAGTGATAAAAGAGGTTAGGGGAAGAGGCTTAATGATTGGTTTGGAGTTTGATTATCCGATTAAGGATTTGCGTAAGCAGTTGTTGTTTGAAGAAAAACTGTTTACGGGTTCTTCTTCTAATCCAAATGTGATGAGACTCTTGCCACCTTTGAATATTACGGAACGAGAGGCAGATATTTTTGTAGGGATTTTGTCGAAGGTTTTGGAGGCTTCTTTGGTGAATTGAACACAGAGGCATGGAGGTTTTCTCTTGGATTTTGACTACGGTAGTTTTGTAAACTACCGTAGTCTTTATAGAAACCAAAAAACATCAATCAAGTATCAACAGCATCCACCAAAAAACAACAGAATCAAAAAGCATCAATAGAAAAAGGGCTAGATGATATTAAAAATGGTAGAGTAAAAAGTCATAAAGAAGCTAGTACTGATATTGATAAGTTCATTTCTGAAAACTATGCCTAAATACACTATTGAATGGTCTAATGAAGCATCTGATACATTCAAGTCTACTTTTAGTACAATAGTAAAACAATTTTTTCATTTCTATGTGTTTCTTTACTTGTAATTCCTACGCTAGCTGAAGCAAAGGGCATTAAAAGTAAAAAACGAATAAAAAGAAAAAAAAATTCAATTGCTAAGCCTTACTCAT
>JBMYXW010000116.1:0-7737 GCA_049608825.1 Chitinophagales bacterium | reverse complement strand
AAAAGCTAAAATACATAGGTCCCTTCCGAGACACTCCTCAAAGAAACTACCGCACATCAGAAGCAATCTACAACTATGTAGGCAAAAGCGGAGAATACACAAGCAACCTCTTAAAACAAGCCCATCAAAATCAACAACCTTTGTTTGAAAAGGTCTCCAATTGGTTCACAAAAACAATGGGCTACAATATTGGCATTGAAGAAATCAATGGAGCGAATCTATTCAAAGTCAAAGTCTATTCAGAAAACGATAAAAGAGGAAAGGACTTAATTGATGTGGGTTTTGGAGTGTCTCAAATTTTACCCATTATCACCCAATTGTATTACGACAAAAGCAAGGACGACTACATGCACCGCAAAGATGATTTTGAGTTTTTTGTCATTGAACAACCCGAAATCCATTTACATCCCAATGCACAAGCAGAATTGGCAAATTTATTTGTCGATAAAATACAAAGTACAGATAAGAAAGTCACCTTATTGATTGAAACCCATAGTGAACACTTGGTACGCCGCCTTCAAAGTTTGGTAGCAGACCCCGACAACAACTTCAATAGAGAAGATGTTGCCATTTATTATGTCGATATGGACAAAGAAGGAGTATCGACTGTCAAGAAAATGGAAATGAATGAGAGTGGTCAATTTGAAGAACGTTGGCCCTCTGGCTTTTTTGACAAAGCCTATGAACTGAGCAAAGAATTGATGCGAAACGTCAGTAAAAGAGCTGCCTTATGAGATTGGATATTGTTGTTTGTAGGTCGGTTTTGGAACTTTGTTTTGAATTGGGCAATCGATTTGAGAGAGGCAATGAGGCGAATCAAATCATGGATGAGATTTACAGTAAAAGAATTAACATCAATGCCGACCTTGAAAGTTATTATGAAGCCTACTTTGAAAACTATTAGAGTGGATTACATTGAAAATATCACAGATACTACACTTCCAATAGCTACCAGAATTTTGTAATCCGAACTTATTAAATACAGGATAATTTTAAGGATTCGTTTCATTCTATATCGTTTTTTCGTCAAAATTCAATATAGCCTCTCCATCAAAATCACAAATCCATTCTTCATCAAAGAACTTCACTCCAAAGGTTTTGTAAAATTCGATAGCAGGCGTATTCCAGTTGGAAACCAACCAACGCACCTTTTTGCAGTTCTCCTTTTTGGCGACAGCAAACAAGTTCTTCAATAGTTGAGTACCTATTTTTTTGCCTCTGTATGCTTCGTTCACATACAAATCATCGAGGTAAATAGATTTGCCGACCCAAGTGTGGTACACAAATGAATAGACTGCAATACCAATGATTTCTTTCGCCTCATTTTCTGCAACAAGGCACTCAAAATATTCCTGTTCCTCTTTCATCAATTCCAAAGTATTGAGCATTTTTTCGGGTTTGCCTTGAAAAACCGCCAATGCTTTGATTAACTCAATGATTGAGGAAAAATCTTGTTCTATTGCAGGTCGGATATTAAAGTGTTGCATGGTTTTTTATTAAAATTGAATACATCACAACAGAGATTTTTGAAATAAAAACAAATCAAAAGTCACTAATTATCAATCACTATTTTAACTAAGCGTCAAAGTAGTCTCCAATCGTTTTTCCATCCAATCAAGTGCATATTGTAGTACCTCCAATTTTTCTGGTTCGTTGTGAATCTCGTGATACAGACCTTCCCATTCTTTATAAGTAGCCATTTCACCCGCTCTTTCCGCAAACTCTCGACTGCCCTCATAACCCGTCAATTCATCTGCTGTTCCGTGCATCAAAAGCATGGGAATGGAAAGCATTCCTGCATTGTCCATTGCTTTTTGAGCTTGTTGGAAACAACTCAAAAACAGCCTACCCGAAACTTGGTCATGCACCAAAGAATCCGCTTCATACGCTACTGCCACTGATTTGT
This sequence comes from Chitinophagales bacterium, assembly GCA_049608825.1. Taxonomy (GTDB): domain Bacteria; phylum Bacteroidota; class Bacteroidia; order Chitinophagales; family UBA2359; genus JAUHXA01. The sequence continues at coordinate 5,831 of JBMYXW010000116.1, read as the reverse complement.
CTCTCGAAAGTTTGTCCAAAGGCAATTTGTTGGGTTGGGTCAAACTGCCTCCAAAAAAGTCAGCAAATTTAGCCAAACGTACCTGTCCTTTGGTTGGTGGATTGGGCAAGGTAAGCCACGGCGCACTCGCCACAACTCCTTCAACAGCAGGCTTTCGCTCCAAAGCGTGATTGACCACAATATTGCCGCCCATGCTGTGACCATATACAAATTTGGGTTCGCCAGGAAAACGTTTGCTCGCTTCCTCCAAGATTCTATCTACTTGGTCAAGCAAAATTTGGTAGGAGGTAACGTGTCCTCGTTTGCCCTCGGATTGTCCATGTCCTCGCAAATCACAGGCGATAATTGCATAACCATGACTTGTAAAAAATTCCGCCACATGCTCATATCGTCCACAGTGTTCGCCCATACCATGTATCAAACAGATGACTGCCTTTGCAGTATCTGTTTCATTAGGCTGCCAAATTCGGGCAAAAACCAATTTGCCATCGCTTTCGTACCAATTGAAGGAAGTGTGTTTCACTATTTTAAAACATTTTTTTTTAAAGAAAAATCAACTTACCCACCAAGATAATAAAAAATCTTCTATTCCAATTCCTCAAAACATTTGCTTTCTTCAATTGTCTTAACTTTGTTTCTTTTCTTAAAAATCATCGCTTCTATGAAATATTTCCTACTCTTAGCGACCACGATTGCCTTGTTTTTGGCTTTTGCAAACTGTTCTGTATCTGTTCCAATGAAGCCCGTTGAACGAGAAATCTCTGAAATAACCCTACCCGAAGGCTTCAAAATCAGCTATTTTGCTAAAGATATCGAAAATGCCCGTTCGCTTTGTAGAGGCGATAGAGGAACTATTTTTGTTGGAACTCGCAAAGCAGGGAATGTATATGCCCTTGTAGATGAAAACAATGATTATCAAGCCGATAAAATCATCACTCTTGCCAAAGAACTGAATATGCCTAATGGGGTAGCCTTCAAAGATGGGGCATTGTATGTGGCGGAAGTCAACAAAGTTTGGCGATACGATGATATCGAAAACAACTTGGACAATATACCCGAACCCGTTTTGGTGAGAGGTGATTTTCCTGAAGAAACCCATCATGGTTGGAAATTCATTCGTTTTGGACCAGACGGTAAACTCTACATCCCTGTGGGGGCACCCTGCAATATCTGCGAAAAGGAAGAGGAGCATTTTGCCTCCATTATGCGAATGAATGTCGATGGAACTGATTTAGAAGTATTTGCTCATGGAGTTCGCAATTCAGTGGGATTTGATTGGCATCCAACTACGGGTGAACTGTGGTTTACTGATAATGGACGGGACTGGCTTGATGATGATACACCTCCTTGTGAACTAAATCATGCCCCCGAAAAAGGAATGCACTTTGGTTATCCCTACTGTCATGGTGGAACGATAAAAGATCCCAAGTTTGGCGACAAAAGACCTTGCAGTGACTTTATAGTTCCTGCCCAAAATCTTGGAGCGCATGTTGCGCCTTTGGGAATGCGATTTTATACTGGAGAAATGTTCCCTAAACAATACAAACACCAGATTTTCATTGCAGAACATGGTTCATGGAATCGAAGTGATAAGATTGGATATCGGGTGATACTGGTTGAACTGGACGAAAATCACAAAGCAACTTCCTACAAACCCTTTGCAGAAGGCTGGCTCAAAAATGGAGATGCTTCGGGGCGACCTGTGGATGTGATGCAGATGCCTGATGGTTCATTGTTGGTGTCGGATGATTTTGCAGATGCAATCTATCGAATTTCTTATGAATAGTGAAGGGAGCGGTTAGGCAAATTAAAAACTCAACTGCAAATTCAAACAACACTTTGTAAGCAAGCAGTTTATGTTTTAAGATTAGCTATCTTAATATTTTAGTTTGCCTTAGCAATTATTTTGGGCTCAGAGATAGTGAATTTTTTAGCTTGCCTATAACAATTTTTTTTTCACAAAAAAAGTAAAAAAAATAAATGAAAATTCGTGACCTCTTTTTGGGGAGTATTTATTTAAGCCTCAAAAAGTTATTGTCACAATATTGTCATTTTAAATTTAAAATTTTAGTTTAAAGCAACTTACATTCTTCAAAAAAGATAAATTATCGTGTTACCCAAAAACCAATCTCCGTCTATACGATGAATGTAAATATGTAGCCATTGTTCACTCCATCCTTTTTAACCTTCAAACTGAATATCATGAAAAAAGTATTAATGTTGGTAGCCTTATGGCTGCTATGGAGCGGAACTATTGCCCAAAATCAAACTGCCACGGTTATTTATCACTACGAAAGAAACAGCTTCAATGAAAATCAAGCCCTACCTGCCGAAACTTTTTTTAACCTCAATGGCAGTATAGATACTCAAACGGAATTGGTCACTTTTTGTATTCACCGAGTGGGAAAAATTCCCAAAAACAAAGCCTTATTCAGTACCCAATGGACTCGTCCAAGTGGCAATTCCTTAGAGGTTTTTAGCCTACCTGTCAAGTACAAACTAAGAGGAGGTCATAACTATGATTTTGAAATAGTGTATTACAGCGCCATTAGCCAAGAAGAAAGAAACTATGTAAAAACCAAGGTTTTTGAAGCTTTGGACAGCTACATTGGGAGCATCAATATTGTTGAAAAGCGGAATATTGTTTTGTTGAAATCGCCCAAACAAATTGTAAATGACCTTAATGCAATTGCAGCAGAAGGTATGAGCATTTACAAAAACGACACAGGTCTAGAATTTGATGGTTTTTCAGACATTGTATTGGACAAACTAAAACAAATCGACAATGCCAAACTTAAAAAAGGTAAGTTTTTGTTTTTGGGTGGAAAAAAGAAAGAAGCCCGAAATCAATATGCTGAACAATTGCTGGACGAACTGCGCCAAATCGTTCACAATGAGTCTGAACAATACCTCAATGTTCGACTTTTGAAGCCCTACAATACCCGAACAGTGTTGGATTATCCAGTAGAAAAGACACGCAAAGAATTGGCAATTGATGTTGGATATGGAGGCGTATATCTCGACCCCGATTTCTCTGACAAAGATACCCAATTCAGTCCATTTGTGGGCGTATCTTTTCCCTTAGCTCGTGCTGCTTTTGCTCCATTTTTAGCCAATACTTCTCTTTCAGTAGGTATTTTACTCGACAAATTTAAGGACAAGGAAGGGACAACTATGCGTGGGTTGCTCGTCAAACGCCCTGTATATGCGGCATTGAATCACCGTTTGTTTCAGTTTATTTGGCTCAATGCAGGAGTAGCAGTAATCGACAAAGATAACAGTGAGCATTTTAGAGATTTGCAGGTCAAAGACTTGAAACTGCAACCCTTTGTAGGCGTGAGTGCAAAGATTAATTTGTCTATGCGATTTAGGTAAAGTTCGGAAGCAAGAAGTAGGAGGAGGGAAGCGAGAAAAGATTTTACCTCATATCCCACCCATAATTTATAAAACCATTAAAATTTCAACACAAAGTGAAGAATATAATTTTTAAATTCAACATAGCATTGCTGCTCTTGGTGGGAACAGCAAGCAATATTTTTGCACAACAACCTTCCACTTATAATTTGGGCATAACAGGCGGCACTATGCTTTATTACGGTGACTTGACCGATGAGTACCCCCAAATTAAAAACTATACAGAACCTGCTTATGGGCTGCAATTGGAGCGAAGATTGACTCCAAAAACCAGCCTTCGATTGTCAGCCAGTAAAGGTCAAATCCGATACAATGACCGCACAATCAATAACAAAGGTGAATTACTAGCCGACAATCCAAATTTTGACCGAGCTTTGAATTTCCAAACAGACATCAAGGATGCCGCACTTGCTTTTGTCTTTCAAGGTGGCAAACATCGCTCTTTTTTCCGCCCTTATGTTTCGGTTGGATTTGGGATTACCCAGTTTGATGTCTTTGGAGACTTATTGAATGTTGAAGGAGTAGCGTATAATTTTGAAGAAAACCCCGATTTGGAACAAGACGAGAATTTTGAGACCGATTTGCGAGAATTGGACATTGAAGGAGAAAACTACGACAAAACCACCTGGCACATTCCTGTTGGTTTGGGGCTGCAATTTCGACTTGCTCCAAGAATTCATTTCAATTTAGAAACCAACCTCAAATATGCCTTTAGTGACCACCTCGATGATGTGAGTAGTAGAGGAAACGACAATGGCTGGAACGATATTTACGCCTACACACAAGCAGGTTTGGTATTTAGTTTTGGCAGTAAAAAAACCAAGAATGCCTACAAAGCCCCTAAAATCATTGTTGGAGAATATGCTGTCAAAGCAAGTACTTCAAATCCAAACACTACCCCCAATATGAGTACGCCTCCTGCCGATGCTTCAGTTACTGCATCTACTTTACCTACTACTATACCTTCAACCCCTACTATTGACCCAATAACCGAAGCAGAAACCAATATTCCTACAACTTCCCAACCATTAGCCCCCAATGAAACCGTTAAAACAAAACCCAACAAAACAGAGAAAAAAGCTGCCAAAACTGCAAATAAAAACTGCATGGATGCCTGTGACCAATTGACCACAAAGGCGGAAAAAAAGGCATGTAAAAAACAATGCAAAGCAGCAAAAAAAGCAGATATACCTCCTGTCACTCCTCCTTCAACTGCCCCTGTTGCCTCAAATGAAACCACTGTTTCGACCAATAATACCTCTTTACCAAATCCTCAAAACCCCTCGACAAGCACTCCAAACGCTTCTACTCCCAATGTCAATCCTTCAAAAGATTGTGAGGATGTAGAACTCTTAAAAGCACAATTGGCTGCCCTTCAATTGGAGATGGTACAACTCAAACAAAATCCTCAAACAACTTCTGCAAATACAGATTCTCAAACTGGCTACGACCCCGTAGTGGAGCTTTACAAATTGGAAGCAGATAGATTGAGAGAAGACAACAGCAATACCAAAATCATTCACGAAATCCAAGGACTCCGAAATGAAATAGCCGATTTGAAAAACAATGCGGTTGCTTCCAACAACATTCCAATGCCAAACCCGAATACAGTTTCTACTTTGCCATCTTCTACCACTCCAATCCCTACAACACAGCAACCAACAACTATACTTCCAACATCGGAAGTTGTGGACACGGCTGCAAATACTCAAAAGACGACAACAACTACACCTTCACCAAACCTTCAAAATGAAACAAAACAACAGCTTATTGAAGAAGAAGTTGTTTCAGAAGATGTGAAAATAGAGGAAACAACAAGGAAAAATACCTATGCTCTACCTTTTCCTACAAATACCCAAACCGATTCTACAAACACTGAAAATAAGCAACAAACAACAGAAAGTTTGCCTACTACAACTGCAAAGGAAAAACTGAAGACGAGGGTGAAAATTGAAAATAGTAGAACAACCGAACAAGGAAAGACAAAAGAAGTAACCCCTCCTACTTCAATGGAAACAGAGCAAGGTGCTATTATTCAGAAAACGACTGAAGGAGAAGGAATGATTGTAAAGCCCAAAGTGGATGTAGAAGAAGACTGCTGTGAGGATGCGAAGGAAGATAAGAAAAAGTTCAATCCTTTTGGAATCTTCAAAAAGAAGGATAAAGAGACCAAAGCTTCAAAGCAGAAAGTGAAAAAAGAGAAGAAGAAGTTCAACCCTTTTGGAATCTTCAAGAAGAAGGACAAATAAACAAAAGTGTCAAAACCGAAAGTGAAAAAGGAGAATGCGCCATTTATTTTTCATATAACAGTAGATTGTTTATGAACGGAATCAATTCCGTCCTACTTATTTATTCAGTTGCAGGTTTGAATGTCTGGAATCCCTTTTGGGGTTCTGGGCATTTTTTTGAATTCAGAA
>JBMYXW010000115.1:0-7744 GCA_049608825.1 Chitinophagales bacterium | reverse complement strand
TACGGGACGGGTGAATGGTGAAATGACTGCCGAAACGCTTCGTGCATTGGAGGCTTTTCAGAAAGATAATGGAATCAAAATTGGAGATCGTTCTGCAAAAACACTCAATGCGATAGGTGTGCGATTAATGGATTTTGACATAGATGTATTGCAGGAAACTCTGGCACAAAAAGGCTTTGAAGTAGGAAGTATTGACGGAATTTTAGGGCCTAAAACGAGAGTGGCATACCAAACTTTTTTGCGTAAAAATAATTTAAGTGGCTTGGGATTTAGTGAGGAAATAAAGGAGGTATTGATGAAAAAGGAAGAAACTGTCGTCCATCCTGCAATAGAAAAACAAGGAACTCCTACAAATGCGAATAGCAGCTTTGTTCCCGAATCAAATAAAAATCCCAAGCTTCCAAGCCTTACAGTTCAACAAGTACAGGAGGCACTTTTCCGAAAGGGCTACAATCCTGGGGATAAGAATGGAATCTTGTCGCCCCAAACTGAGGATGCACTGTTTAAGTATCAGATGGATAAGCTGTTGCCGATTGGAGGTTTTAATGAAGATACGATGAAGTCTTTGGGGCTGTGAGAGAGAATCTATTGAGACACAATATTTAAAAGCCCTCACTGGATGAATAAGCAAAATTGTCGGATAGATACTACTTTTCTAACTACCTTTGCCCCACGAAATATTAGCCCCGTTCGTTTAGTTATTTAATCTCCAATATCCAACTTATATGAAAAAATGGTTTCAGCAGTATTGCTATTTATTGATGGTCATTTTGATGTCGATTGTGTTTAGTTTTTGTGCTAAAGACGAGGTGATTTCAGACGACCCTACTGCCATGCTCGATTTTGACAAAGATACTTTGAAGTTTGACACCGTATTTGTGACAATGGGTTCTGCCACTGAAGAATTGAAAATTTACAATCGCAACGACAAACGAGTACAGATATCCGTCAGTTTGGGTGGAGGAGATGCATCGCTTTTTCGGATGAATGTAGATGGTACACCAACGACTGATATTCGAGATATAGAAATTTGGGCAAACGACAGTATGTATATTTTTGCAGAAGTTACCATTGACCCCAATAATGAAGCAACTCCTTTTGTAGTAGAAGATTCGATATTGTTTACCATCAATGGCAACGAACAAAAAGTGCAACTACGATCTTGGGGGCAAAATGCCCATTTTTATGGACCTGGTGCGCCAAATGGAGTAGTCGTTTGTGATACGACTTGGACAAATGATTTGCCCTATGTGATTACGGATAGTTTGGTGGTATCGCCCGATTGTAGATTGACAATGGAAGCAGGCACAAGAGTTTATTTTCACAATCAAGCAGCTTTGTTAGTTGAAGGTTCATTGCAGGTAAATGGAGGAGTAGATAGTGCGGATGTGGTGCGTTTTCAAGGGACTCGATTGGACAGCAAATTTGGAACAGAATTTTACCAACGTATTCCTGGACAATGGTTTGGCATTGTATTCAGCCCTGGTAGTAAAGAAAATTTTATCAACGGAGCCTTGATTCGCAATTCCTTATTTGGAGTCGTGGTCGACACCTTCAATACTTCTGGAACGCCTTCACAGGCTGCAACACTGACTATTCAAAACAGTACAATTCGAGATGTGGGTTGGGGAATTGTGGGGAGTGACAATACTATTTTGGGCATCAATACAGTAGTTTACAATTGTGCCTTCAATAATTTATTATTGACCCGTGGAGGCCGTTACAAATTTGCACATTGCACCTTTGTCAATACAGCTACTCGATACATCGGACACGAACAACCTATTTTGTTGCTCAATAATTACAATGCACAAACAGGACTGGTTTATCAAATGGATACCCGTTTTTATAGCAGTGTATTGTATGGTTTGGGAGCAGCAGTTGAGGAAGAAATTGCACAGGATACGGTTATTCTTGAAGGAGCAAATTATGGCTTGAAGTTTAATAATTGTTTGCTTCGTACAACGCTCGAAAAAGAGAATCCTGCTTTTATGGATTGCCTTTTTCGAGAAGATTTTGGAGCACAGGACACCTTGTTTGCTGATTATTTCTTCGATATAGATGGTTTCAATCTTCGACTCAATCCAAACTCTCCTATTATTGACAAAGGTTTGACAAGAGATGAGTTTGTTACTCTGCTGGGAGACACAATTCCTTTTGAAGTAGTGGAGTTGGATGCAGAAGGAAAAATGAGAGATGAAATCCCTGATATGGGAGCGTATGAACGATAGAGTTGATTCTTCACAATAAAAAAATAAACTGGCTTTCTTTTTATTGTTTTTAATCTGTACCTTTGCAGCCTCAAAACGAAAGTAACTTCTTTTTATTTCTTTCAAACTAATTTTAAAGAAATAAATGACCAATAGAAGTGTATAACTAAAATTTGAAGAAATATGCAGGTGTTCAGGTTTTTAGTGATTGTTTCACTATTTCTTGTAAGTTTTTTGGGGCAAAATATACATGCGTCAGGAGATAGCCATGGTGAAGAAAAAGCCTTCAATGTGGGGGATATGATTATGCACCACATTGCGGATGCAAATGAATGGCACTTATTAGGCGATATTTCTATTCCCCTTCCTTGTATTGCCTATCATCCCGAAAAAGGTCTTGATTTTTTCTCTTCTGGTGTTTTTGAACATGGAGAAAAATCTTATAATGGGTATGTCTTACATCATGGTGTATTGAAGTATGTAGATAATCCAAGTTTTCCACAAGAAGGACTACAAGATGTAAAGTTTGCAGGACACGATGAATTGTCTAAAGTTGTCTATAGTGGCAAAGAGTACAAAATAAATCGTTCGAGTTTCTACGACTTTTCTATCACCAAAGTAGTGGCTACCATGTTGTTAGCAAGTTTGATTATGATTTTGTTGTTTAGCTTTGTTGCTAAATCTTATACAAAAAATCAACGTGCTCCGAAAGGACTTCAAAATATGATAGAAGTGGTCGTGACTTTTGTACGTGACGAGATTGCAAAACCAGGATTGGGAGATAAATGGGAGAAATACTTTCCATTTTTATTGACCCTCTTCTTTTTTATATGGATTTGTAATATGCTTGGTCTGATGTCGCCTATTGGTAGCCCAAATGCTACTGGTAATTTGATGGTGACAGGAGGATTGGCATTGATTACATTCATTATCATTCTGACTTCAGCCAACAAACATTATTGGTCACACATGTTGAATCCTCCAGGTGTACCTGCTTGGGTGAAAATCATTTTGGTGCCAATTGAAATTGCTTCTATGTTTATCAAACCTGCAGCATTAATGATTCGTTTGTTTGCGAACATGACAGCAGGACATATTATCATCCTTAGTTTGGTTGGTATCATCTTTTTGATTACCAATATTGGAGGAGAAGCAGCAGGATGGGGAACTTCTATTTTAGCAAGTGCTTTCATGTTGTTTATGAATGTGTTGGAGCTGTTCGTTGCAGCACTTCAAGCCTATGTTTTTGCAGTATTGGCATCTGTATTTATTGGGCAGGCAGTAGAAGAACCGCATCATTAAATGAAGGTGTCAGGAGACAGGAAACAGGTGTCAGCTCTGACTCCTCGCCCCTCTCAAAAAACGAAATTCTTTTTTTTCATCATAAATTTATACCAAAATGGGTTTATTAGCAATGTTGCTTTTAGAAATTGTTGGTAGCATGTCCGCTTTTGGTGGAGCTATCGGAGCAGGTATCGCAGCTCTTGCAGCTGGTCTTGGCATTGGTCAAATCGGCAAAGGTGCTGTTGAGTCTGTAGCCCGACAACCAGAAGCAAGCAACGATATTCAAGGTAAAATGATTATCATGGCGGCACTTATTGAAGGTGCAGCTCTTTTTGCCATCGTTGTTGGACTTTTAGCCGTATTTCAGCAGGCTTAAGCAAAATTATTTCAGCTCCTGAAACTGCTCTTACAACGGATGGTTGCAGAGCAGTTTCTTCTCTTTATTTTTTGAAAAAAATACAACAAATTAAAAATAAAAAGTGAAAATGATATTTTCAGCATCTTTACTAACTCCCGACTTGGGGATTTTCTTCTGGACAGTATTGATTTTCATCGTTCTATGGACTATCTTAGGTAAGGTAGCATGGGGACCTATTTCAACTGCATTGAAGGATAGAGAGGGTAGAATCGAAAATTCTTTGAAGCAAGCAGAGATTGCTCGTGACGAAATGGCATCTTTGAAGGCAGACCACGAAAAATTATTGCAAGACGCAAAAGAAGAGCGTTCTCGTATTATACGTGAAGCCAAAGAAATCAAAGATGAAATCATCAATGAGGCTCGTACAAAAGCAAAAGAGGAAGCTACAAAAATTGCAGAGGCGGCTCAAGAGGATATTCAAAACCAAAAAATGGCAGCTATCATTGAGGTGAAAAACTTGATTGGACAATCTGCAATTGATTTGACCAAAGATTTGTTGTCTCGTGAATTGAGTGATAGTAAATCTCAGCAAGCCTATGTAGCCAAAGAAATCAAGAACTTGAATCTAAACTAGACGTGTGCTTAGGTATTTATGTGTTTAGGTTGATAATTGTGTTTAGGTGTTTAAGTGGCTATGTGTTATAAGTGTTTTTCATAGACACACAAACACACCTATCAACACAGATTCACAAACACAATAATCAACATAAACACACAAACACAATAATCAACACAAACACAATAGAAAATTATGTCTGCTTCTAATATAGCATCAAGATACGCTAAGGCATTGATGGGTTTGGCCATAGAGCGTGGAGAATTGTCTTCGGTTCATGGCGATGTAGAACTGCTCGACAAGTCACTGGAGGAAAATCCAGATTTGAAGATTTTGCTGAAAAGCCCTGTAGTCAATACAGAAAAAAAACAAAGTATTCTTACAAAAATATTTGGAGGAGTCTTCAATGAAACCACCAATTCTTTTATGGGAATCATTCTCCGCAAACGCAGAGAAGCTTTTTTGCCTGAGATTGTAGATGCTTTCATTGCACAATATAGAGCGCATAAGAGCATCACTACTGCCGAATTAATAACTGCCGTTCCTGTGGGTGATGAATTGTTGATGAAGGTGAAGGAAATGGTGTTGGCAAACACGGGTAGAAAAAATATTGAATTGACAACTAAAGTAGATAAAAGTCTTATTGGGGGTTTTATTCTCACTTTTGATGATAAATTGTACGACTCAAGTATTTCGCACAAATTGACGAAATTGAGAAAGCAATTCGTGGAAAACAAGTATATTAAAAAATATTAACATAAGTAATCTTTTAGTCCTATGGTTGAAGTAAGACCTGAAGAAATATCTGCTATTTTACGACAAGAGTTATCCAATTTCCGATCTCAAACCGACCTTGAAGAAGTAGGTTCGGTATTGCAGGTAGGGGATGGAATCGCACGTATCTATGGTTTGACCAAAGTTCGTGCGGGTGAATTGGTAGAATTCGATACTGGTACAAAAGCAGTAGTATTAAACCTCGAAGAAGACAATGTTGGGGTCGTATTAATGGGATCCTCGGAAGGTATCCGAGAGGGTTCTATTGCTCGCCGAACAGGACAAATCGCTTCAATTGATGTAGGCGAAGGAATGTTGGGAAGAGTAATTGATCCATTGGGTGAACCGATTGACGGCAAAGGTCCTATCAAAGGCAAGCGTTATTCTATGCCATTGGAGCGCAAAGCTCCTGGAGTAATTTTTCGTGAGCCTGTAACCGAGCCTTTGCAAACAGGAGTCAAAGCGATTGATGCGATGATTCCAATTGGTAGAGGTCAGCGTGAGTTGATTATTGGTGATCGTCAAACTGGTAAAACAGCGATTGCGATTGATACCATTATCAACCAAAAAGAATTTTACGAAAAAGGTGAGCCAGTTTTCTGCATTTATGTAGCGACAGGTCAAAAAGCTTCAACAGTAGCTTTGATTGCTCGTACTTTGGAAGAAAATGGTGCAATGCCTTATACAGTGATTGTGAACGCTTCGGCTTCTGATCCTGCGCCACTTCAATTCTTTGCCCCTCTATCGGGTTGTGCTATTGGAGAATTTTTCCGTGATACAGGTCGCCCAGCATTGATTGTTTACGATGATTTGTCTAAACAAGCAGTTTCTTACCGTGAGGTATCTTTGTTGCTTCGTCGTCCTCCAGGGCGTGAGGCATATCCAGGTGATGTATTCTACTTGCACTCTCGTTTGTTGGAAAGAGCAGCGAAAGTGGTAAACAGTGATTCTATTGCCAAAAACATGAACGATTTGCCTGACAGCTTGAAAGGTATCGTGAAAGGTGGTGGTTCTTTGACTGCATTGCCGATTATCGAAACACAAGCGGGTGATGTTTCGGCTTATATCCCGACCAACGTGATTTCGATTACGGATGGACAGATTTTCTTGACTACGGACTTGTTTAACTCTGGTATTCGCCCTGCAATTGACGTAGGTATTTCGGTATCTCGTGTAGGAGGTAATGCTCAGATCAAAACAATGAAGAAGGTATCAGGTACTTTGAAACTGGATCAAGCACAATATAGAGAATTGGAAGCTTTCTCTAAATTTGGTTCGGATTTGGATGCTGCAACAAAAGCGGTATTGGACAAAGGTGCGAGAAACGTAGAATTGTTGAAACAGCCTCAGTATTCTCCTCTATCTGTTGCCCAACAAATTGCAGTAGTCTATGCAGGTACTAAAAACTTGTTGAGAACTGTTCCTGTGGACAAAGTAAGAGAGTTTGAAAGTGACTACTTATTGAGTCTTGAAAAACGTTTTCCTGATGTGTTGAAGAAATTGGCGCAGAAAAAAGGAAAAATGACACCTGAACTCGAAAAAGTATTGAGAGAAGTTGCAGCAGAAGCAGCATCAAGATATTCTAAATAAAACTTAGCTTAGTCTAGTAGGTATCGGATACCTTAGAGGTATCCGATACCTTTTCTTTTTCTATAATTTTTCCAATATATGTCTGGACAATTAAAAGAGATAAAAACGCGAATTAAATCTGTTCAATCAACCCAGCAGATTACCAAAGCAATGAAGTTGGTTTCGGCTTCAAAGCTGAGAAGAGCGCAAGATCGTATTATCAAAATGCGTCCTTATGCACTCAAACTGAACGAAATATTGGCAAATATTGCAGAAGCAGCGGAAGGTGATGTAAGTATAGAATATGCAGTTCAACGTCCTGCCGAAAAAGTATTGGCGGTTATATTGACTTCTGATAGAGGTCTTTGTGGCGGTTTTAACAACAATGCGGGTAAGTTGGTTACACAGATGTTGGAAGAAAAGTACAGCAGTCAATATGCTGTGGGGAATGTGAGTGTAATGTATCTTGGTAAGAAAGGTTACGAGATTTTTAAGAAAAATAAGAAAATCAATCACCTTGAAGAACATGTGAATGCTTTTGGTGATTTGAGCTTTGACAATATTTCTGCAATTGCAGAGTATGTTATGGATGCTTTTGTCAAAAAAGAGTATGATAGGGTAGAGGTTGTTTATCACCGCTTCAAAAACCAAATGATACAAATTCCAGCAATAGAGCAGTTTTTACCGATTCAAAAACTGGAAGCTGAAGGTGTTGAAAAAGATGAGAAGAAGGTGAAAGCCGACTTTGAATTTGAGCCAAACAAAGAAGAGTTGATTGCAGAATTGGCTCCGAAGATTTTGAAAACTCAATTTTATCGTTACCTTCTGGAAAACAATGCGAGTGAACATGGTGCTCGAATGACTGCTATGGACAATGCAACAGAGAATGCCGAAGAATTAATCAAAGATTTGAAAATTAAATTCAACCGAGCA
>JBMYXW010000114.1:0-7757 GCA_049608825.1 Chitinophagales bacterium | reverse complement strand
AGTAGTAAGCGAGTGCCTTTTCATAGTCCTGCAATTCGTTCTGAAAAATACGAGCTATAGATTGATAAGCATTGAAGCTGGTTGGTAAATCTAAGTAAGCCGAAACACTGTAATCGGTCATCATTTTTTCAGATGGACTTAAACTGGGATGATGTCGTAAAAAACATTGATAGGCTTCAATCGCTTTTGCAGGGTTTTTGAAGTCTTTCTCGTATTTTTTAGCCAATCCAAAAAGTGCATAGGGATGGTGAGGAAAAGACTGAAGTACATCCTCAAAAAAGAAATACGCTTCTTCAGAAGGGCGGTTTTTGACTTCGTAAGACCAGTAAATTCCTGCCCTTAGATACAAGTCTAAGTAGAAAGTATTTAGTTCGATGATGGGTGCATACTTACTGCGTTGTTCATTAAATGACTTCAACATTTCTTTTGGAGAAATGGCAGAATACAAAGGTTGATTGAACAGGGGATGGCGTTGTCTATGAGCTTTTAAAAGTGCTAAAAAACTTTCAACTAAAACGGTCTTCCTTTTAACTCCCAGCCTCTCTACCAGCAATTCCTGTGCTTCTTCTCTTACTGCTTCGTCTGCATCCAAACAAAACCGCAGGCCTAAAGCCAATTGAAGTGATTCAGGTATTTCTTCAATCCCCCATACAATGTTGATTCCCAAAAGTGCATTTTTAGAATCGCTGCTGTGTAGCAATTGCAGTAGGTTTTTTATTTCGGTTTTAGTCATGGGTATTTGAATTAAGAAAAAGCACAAATGTAGTGGGATTTTCTTTGAATCTTTAAAGTTAGCTAAAACAAAATCTTCCACTAAATTCCTCCATGAGTCCAAAAAACTATGATAGTATTAAAAAAAGTATTATTTTTAGCGAATAACTAATACTTGTTTTCAAAATCAAATAAACACTTAAAATGGGGTTTGAATTGCCCTTTTATTAGCTCAACTATGCTCAATGTAATCGTACACTGGTCCAAAGATATTCCAGTTGAAAACCTAAAACAACACAAAACACGCAGCAATGAACACCTCTATTTGGTCTTGCGAAAACGCCCTTACCTGCTCTTTGGGCAATACAAGCCTCTTTACATTGGCATGGCTTATCGACAAAGCGTTTATCGCCGCCTTAAGAACCACCACAAACTAAAAAAAATCGTTAAACAGCAATTTGGCTTGGGTAAAATCGTCATCCGAATTGGTCAAATAGAACTTCCTTCCAACAATCGCATTTCTCAAGATTTGGTAGATGATATAGAATCTGTATTGATTATCAATGAACAAACTCGCTACAATGTCGTCAGCAAAAAAAATTACAAAGGTAGAAACATAGATATTTCCAACAAGGGAAGTTACCGCCCCTTGCATCGTCGAGTAGATTCAATCAAACACGTCAAACATCGTTATGCCTCTGGTTTCAGTATTTTTTTAGTCTTGTTATTCGCAGTTGCCTTGTTTTATTTCTCTTTCAGCGAATCGGGTTATCAGATATTGGCCAAATGGATAGACCATGCTTTGAGTCAAATGAAATATTTGTGGAATGCCTTAACAGAGACTTTACCTTAAAACTCGTCTTTTATCCTTAAAAGTTCGAGACTTCAATCAAGCAATTTTTCTAAGTCCTCCAACTTGTCGGCTAAATTAAAGTGTGAATTTTAGAAAATGTTGTAATATTGGTTTTCAAAACAATAGTTGATTTGCAAACTCGATTCTCTTTACATATTACATTAAAATTAAATATTTTCCTAAAAACACTCATTTTAGGCATTTCCTTATGTTGCTTCAATTCTTCACTACAAGCACAATTAGACTCACTTTCTATTGAGGAAAAAATAGATTCTCTTTCACTTCAACCTGAAATAGACTCTGTTTTGCTTCAAAAATCGGAGAACTATCCCATTGAAGTCCGAAACTTTGACTCAAATAAACTCCAAAAACATCTCGAAAGTTCTGACTTCTACTACGATAGACCACCTCCAAAACCTGGTTTGTTGGAGCGATTTTTCAATTGGTTGGGAAGAAAAGAAAACAGTTCTTTTTTGAAAACTTTGGATTTTTTGTGGAAGTATGGAAAGTTTATCTTGATGGTTATTGTCTTGATTTACGTGATACAACGATTACTGAATGCCAACTTTGCAACTTTGTTTATGAAAAAGCCCAAACAGCAAGGTATTCAGTATCAAGTGATGGAAGAAAATATCCACGAATTGGATTTTGACCAGCTCATTGAAGAAGCCATCAAAAAACGGCATTTTAGGAGAGCAATTCGCCTATTCTACCTCAAAAACTTGAAGTTGATGACCGACAAAAATCTAATCAATTGGCGACCTTACAAAACCAATTACGATTATCAATTGGAACTAAACAATACACCTTTTAGCACTCCTTTTTCAAAATTGACCTACTTGTTCAACCATGTTTGGTATGGAAATTTTCAACTAACTGAAGAATTATTTCAAGATGCAAAAGCGCAGTTTGTGGAGTTTGAAGGTTTGGTAAATGGTAAATAAATGTTTTTTCTTTGTATCGTTGAATTCGGCATGTTTCAGAATCTAAAATACTTTCTCTTTCCTTCAATTTCAACAGCTTAACGATGTAATTCACAATCGGAGTGGATTCGGTGTAATAGGCTTGGTAGGTTTTGTTTTTGGTGAGCATAATATTATCAATTCCAAAACCCATCCTTTAATTTATGGTACTTTCTCCCCTCATAAAATGCTGCAAATTCTTTGATTTTTGTCATAGGAAATTCCAATTCAATTTCATTAGAAATTATTTCCAATATTCTATTCCCCAATAACTTGCTATACTTACCACGCATAGCTTTTTCATACCAACCTATCAAATCATCTTCTGTTACAATCGCTTGTATTCTAGCTTTCCAACCAATTTGATTCAACAAAGAAAGAATAACTCTTTCTTCTGCCTTTTTGCAGACAATAACAATTCTATCGCTCCGAATACTGCTGACAATATCAGATGCCAACTCCTCACTTAAGGATAAATGCTTGATTTGTATAGCCAAACCAAAATTTGCCCACATATCCAAACCTCTATCGGAAGCATTCGTAACACCTACTCTGTAAATCTTAGCAATTGTTTCAAAACTGGATGTATTTGTATCTAATTGAATTACCTTACGTGCAAAACCTTCAAAATCTCTCAATATTGCTTTTTTCTTGGGTTGTACGAAACCCTAATTTTCAACTCCAATGATTCAACAATCGCTGAAAATAATGCATAAACGACAATTTCGTAAATTTTGTCAATGCTTCTTTTCAATCCCGATTCTTGCCAAAATAAGTCAATAAATTCAGGCAGTTGAAAGTTAGCTGTATCGTGTGTTTTAGAGTAGCTCAAAGCATTGGATAATTGTGTGAACCTTGCTGCAAAACGTTGGTAAATATAAGCTTCTACAATCCCTTTCTTTTTGCGGTTCTCCAAGCCCAATGCAACCAACGCCGAAGGAGGAACAGCGTTGGGGTTGAATACATCATCTTGATACCTTGAAGAAGATGTACTTGTTCTGCCCAAAAATTGAAAACAAACCTCATCTCTCCATTTTCTGGAAGTAGTCCGATAGGTTTTCAAATCAGACAAATCAATATCTCCAATGACCCTATCTCGATGCAGAATTTCTGCAATTTGAATCGGCTTGTAGAGGTGTACCCTTGCTTTCTTAATGATTTTATCAACAGTATGTTTGGCTTCTAAAATATTCATAATCATTAAAATAAAGTTACTTGAACTCCTACTGGACGAGGTTTTTCTTGTTGTTCCAATGCCGTCATCATTTCTCCTGCAATTGCTTCAATCACGGGTACTGTTACCGAATTACCTGCCACTTTTCGTACCTGTGAATAGGGAATATTGATGATGAAATCCTCTGGAAAACCCTGCAAGCGCAACATTTCCCTACCCGTCAACCTTCTTACACCATTCACCACTAAATAATTATAACTTCCTCCTGCTCTCAATGCACAAGAAAACGGCAAAGCAGAAATATTTCCTCCAATATTTTCGTGCCAAATAGAAGGGTAAGGTGGGTTGGGTTTTACTGCCTTCAAACGTTTATCTTTCAATCTATCAGATAAGAAAAAATTTTCAGGCACACCTTCCTCTTTGTCCAAAACTTCGGAAAGAGGTTTGTAGTATTTCAGTGGTTTTGGAAATTGGAAATGAATGGAATCTAAAAAACCGATAATGTAAATGCGTTCTCTTTTTTGGGGCAAGCCATAGTCCAAAGTATTCAATACTTTGTGATAGACAGTATAACCCAATCCCTTCAATTTTTCGAGAATTACCCCAAGCGTTCTGCCCTTATCGTGTGTCCGCAAGCGTTTTACATTCTCCAATAAAAAAGCTTTTGGTTTTTTAGCAGCCAAAATTGCTTCAATGTTGAAAAATAAAGTACCTCTTGTATCTGCAAAGCCCAATTGTTTTCCTGCAATACTGAATGGCTGACAAGGAAACCCTGCCAACAATATATCATGGTCAGGTACTTCTTCGGGTACAACATCATTGATGTCTCCAAAGGGTTTTTCTCCAAAATTGGCTTCGTACATTTTTTGAGCATGTTTATCCCACTCAGAGGAAAACACCGTTTTGCAGCCATATTTTTCAAAGCCCAATCGGATTCCTCCTATCCCTGCGAATAAGTCTATTGTTTTGTAGGGTTGGTTCGTTTTAAAATCCATAAAATTGTTGAATCATTCGGTGATTATCTTCCTCCAAAGATACATCATATTCCCCTTTCTCTTTCACCCCCTCCAAAATCTTCCTTACATTCTCCTCAATTCGCTCCAATTCCTCTCCATCAGGCAACAAAAAAGGAATCTTTTTCAAGTAATTAGCTGAATTGTTTGTCGAAGGATTAAGAGTGCGAATCAACTGATTGCAAGTAGGAGAATTGAAAAATGCCAACAAAAAATATAGCCATTTTTCTTGTCCTTTTTTTGGAAAAACGCCAACAATGGATTGGTCAAACAAGCGGTTTTCAATCAAAGCTCCTGTAATAGATTTGGAGCTAACCATCGGAACGGCAATCCCTTTGCGGAAGTAAAAAGCTGGATTTTGATACCTTGCTTTCTTGTTCTTTTTGTAGAAATCGACTCGTTCAACCGACCATTCCATAAACCAATTATCAGGCTTAAAATATTTGGTATTTCCGCCTTTCACAATCGGCACAAACTCTTTCTCTCCTTCAATTCCATTGCACAATACAGGGCTGCAATCAAACTCCACTTTGTCCAAATCTACCATTTCATACCTTTTGGAGTTCCGAATTTCTTTGTTCCGAACCTTCAAAAACTCCTTGTCGTTTCCCGAATAAAAACCCGTCACACAGTCACATATATCTCCAATTGTTGTTTTCGTTTCCCTCAAACAAGCATTGATTTTGGGATTTATATTCATCAAAAATGCACTGTTGGAGTTTTTCAATACATCGCTTTGCTTCAAATTCAAAGTCGTGGTATGTTCCAAACCCTCTTCTCCCAATTCTTCTACAGAATGAAAGCCCTTGATAATTTTGAAACCATTGTCCAAGCATTCCTTTCGATTCTTGCATTTTTCCAAAGCAATAATCGAAAGGTTGGCATAGCCAAAATTCACCCCAGGAAAGTAAGCCGAAGGAAACAAAGCAATTTCTTGGATTTTGGTTTTGGTCAATAAATATTTTCTTATGTCTTTGTGGTTGTGCAAATTGAGATAGGTGTCGGGAATAATGAATACCAATCGCCCCGATTCTTTGAGGGCTTCAATGCTTCGATACAAAAACAAAGAATAACTCTCTTTGGCATACCATCCATTGTATCTTTTCTTCAATTGCTTGCGTTCCTCCGTGGTTCGCCAAGCTCCATAAGGCGGATTGGCAATCACCGCATCGTATTTACCGCCCATCAAAGACTGCAATTCCAAGTCAATATCTGTCAGTGTATCGGTTTGTTTGATGCGGATATTTTCACAATCCTCATACTTCTCTGATAAATCATAAAAAGCTGCCTCATTCAATTCAAAGGCTTCTACTTCCACCTTTTCAGCCGCTTTCATCACCGCATCGACAAATATGCCATCACCCGCACAGGGTTCTAAAATGCTTTCTCCTCCCCTCAATTTCAACAGCCTGACCATGTAATTCACAATCGGAGTGGATTCGGTGTAATAGGCTTGGTATATTCTGTTTTCGATGACCATAGTTTACCCGTTCAGATATTTATTTGCAATAAATAAGAGAACGATTTCTTAGTTAGGATTGTTGATAATCAAAAGCAAATAATATGAACATCACTTCCAAACAACAACACATTGCTAAAGCAGTATTTCGGATAGAGAATGAACAGGTTTTATCTGTCATTGAAAATTTTATCTACAAAATCAATCGGTCGTTTGCTAATACAAATAGCATAGAATCTGCTAATTTGTTAGCATTGGCAATGCAGCCTACTCCCGAGAAAATAGATATATATGAATTGGCGAAAGTGCAAGGTTACAATGGAAAACGCTTGCAAAAAAAACTGAATAAAATTGACCATAGTGTATGGGCGGATGAGGATATGGAAACCTTGAATCAAATGATTGGATGATATGATTTACCTTTTGGATACCAATGTCATTTTGTTCAACTTTCTAAACCCAAGTTTTGAAAGCTATTTCAATGCTACTTTTCGTCCTAATGAGAACTTATTGGCTATTTCGGTAGTAACTGAGGGAGAGTTGGATTCCATCGCTATTCAACGAAATTGGGGAATACGAAAAAAGAATCTTTTGGCAGATATTGTCAAAGAGTATGTGAGTTATCCTATCAAAGTCAATAGTGTGATTAAACGATATGCCGAAATTGACGCTTACAGCCAAAATAAACTCCCTGATAAACCACTTGGCATGAGTTCAAGAAATATGGGGAAAAATGACTTGTGGATTGCGGCAACTGCTTCAGTTGTTGGTGCGACTTTGATTACAACGGATAAAGATTTTCAGCATTTAGATGGTGCTTATTTGGATTTAAAATTGATTGACATAGCTGCTTTTTGAAAGCACCATTTTGTGGTCTTAGTTTTCAACGACTAATCGGATTCCTCTGTTGAGTTGGGTTCTGCTAAAATTTGTTGGTTTTGATTGGCTTCAATTACCACATTAGTTATAATTCCAAATACAATCATAAGTATTAAATAAGAACAAAAAATTAAAAACCCTAAATCTATTTCAATTATTTGATTGGTAATAGTATAGTAGATAACTTGAATAAACAATAATATTTGATTTAATGTTATATATATAACAGGTTGTACTATATAGTTCAAGCAAAGAAAACTCAAAAACCATACTAACATATTTTTAATGCTTACCTCCTTTCTATCGGTAAATAAAAGTACTTCTGCATAAAATATTACTGTATATGTTATGCTATGAATCAAGAGCGGTATTCCCATCATATTTATATGTTCAATGCTTTGTGGTGTGTAATCTATCAAGTGTTTATATGGTCCTGGTTCTGTGTTAAAATAAGGTAATTTAATGATGTTTATATGATTTAAAAAATAATATATTAAAAACCATTGTGCAAATAACACAAAAAAAACAACTGTCTTAATTATATTTTTTGTGATTTCCCATTTTATTATAGTATTAATTGCAACAATACTTGTTAGAATGCCAGCAATCATACCTATAATAATTCCAATAGTTTGTAAATCCATAATAAATTGTTTATCAATCAAAAAAACACATTCCCCATTATTATTCCCCACCAAAATTCCCA
>JBMYXW010000113.1:0-7759 GCA_049608825.1 Chitinophagales bacterium | reverse complement strand
ACGATTTGTAATCCGCCTTTTCACGCCTCGGCAGAGGAAGCAGCAGCGGGAACACTCCGCAAATGGAAAAACCTCACCAAAGATAAAAGCAAAAAAGACAGGGAATATCTCAAACCTGTTCTGAATTTTGGAGGTCAAAAGAGTGAATTGTGGTGTGAGGGAGGAGAAAGGAGGTTTGTTAAAAGTATGATTTTTCAAAGCAAACATTTCTCCAAATCTTGCTTTTGGTTTTCTACTTTGGTCTCCAAAGAGTCTAACCTCAAAAACTATTATAAATACCTTCAAAAGGTACGGGCTTCAAAAGTCCAAACAATTGAAATGGGACAGGGCAACAAAAAAAGTCGCATTTTGGCATGGACTTTTTTGACCAAACAGCAGCAAGATAAGTGGATAGAAAAACGGTGGGAACAGAGATAGGAATTTTGAATGAATAAATGTTGAGTTTTGAATGGTGAGAATCTTCAAAACCAACTCCGTATAAAAGTCTAAAATCAAGTTATTTTATTCGCACTTAATATTTCACTCACTCCTTAGAGCCACCACAGGATCCACTTTTGCGGCCTTGAGACCTGGCACTAAACCCGCCAAAGTCCCCGAAATCAACAATACAACAATTGCCCAAAAAGCAGCATTGAAGTCTATTTCGGGATTTGCAAAAAACTCACTTTCGAGGTTAAAATTAACCAACAAGGTATTGAGTCCTTCTACTACTAAAACGCCCATTACCAAGCCCATATAACCTGCTACACTGGTCAACAACAGCGATTCTTGAAGAATCATACTGACGATAGAAAAAGGTTCTGCGCCCAAAGCTTTTCGAATGCCAATTTCTCGGGTGCGTTCCTTGACCACAATCATCATAATGTTGCCGACACCTACAACTCCTGCAATAATGGTCAGAATTGCAACAATCCAACTGAATACTCGGATTCCTCCAAAGACTGTTTGAATTTCTTTAAATTCTCGTTCCAAATTAGCAGAACCAAAAGCTCGTTTATCGTTTGGGGAGACGCTGTGCCGCAATGCCAGTAAACTCTTCACCTCTTCCTCTATTTTTGCAGGAGGGACATTTTCTTTTGGAATCAAACCAAACCAGTCTATGTTGTTTCCCATTCCAAATACCCGCTGAGCACTGGTAAGCGGAACAAAAATGGTCTGTAAATCGTCAATTGCATCTTCTCCTTTTCCTTTTGTATCGAAAGTTCCAACGATTTTGAAGGGAATACCTCCCATCTCAATGTATTTTCCAATGGGGTCTTCTTCCGATTTGAAAAGTACCTCTTGTACCCGTTTGCCAATGACTGCTGTTTTTCGTCTTTCTTCAATATCCTTATCATTAACAAACCTTCCTTTGTCTATAATCAAACCCTTGATATCTAGAAAAGTGGGGTAATCTCCCATAATTTGAAAAGAACCACTTTTGTCAGCATAAGTCGTATTCAAACCGCCTAACCGTATTCGAGGAGAGACAATTGCTACCCCCGATATGTTTTCTTTAATGGCAGAAATATCTTCGTTTTTTAGCCTAATGATGCGTCCTACTTTGTAACCTTTGTAGGGTATTCCTGTTCGCTGTGTCCATACAAATACGGCATTTTTATTGAAGTCAAAATCTCGAACGACCCCATTGTAAAGCCCTTTTCCAGCCCCCAACAAAATCACCAACATAAATATACCCCAAAATACACCAAAAGCTGTTAAGGCGGTTCGCAGTTTGTGCTTACCGATGGTGTAAAATATTTCTTGCCATTTGTCTAAATCGAACATATTTTTTTGTGTTTGGGTTGATAGGTGTGGTTATGTTGATAATTGTGTTTGGGTTGATAGGTGTGGTTATGTTGATAATTGTGTTTGGGTTGATGGGCGCGGTTATGTTGATAATTGTGTTTGGGTTGATGGGCGCAGTTATGTTGATAATTGTGTTTGGGTTGATAGATGTCAATAAAAAATCACCCTCTTAATGCCTCCACGGGTTTGATTTTTGCCGCTCGTACTGCAGGAAAGAAGCCTGCCAATGTTCCTGCAAGAATCAACACAACAACAGCGGCAATAACAACTTGGAAATCAACTTGGGGGTTGGAAAAATAAGCAATATCTTCGCCTATCATCTTTAAGATATAGCTCAATCCTTCCAAAATTCCGACTCCTACCAAAACGCCCAAATAACCTGCAATGGAGGTTATCAAAATCGATTCTTGCAGTATCAAACCCACGATTGAATTAGGCGTTGCACCCATTGCTTTGCGAACACCAATTTCTCGGGTACGTTCTTTGACTGCAATAATCATAATATTACTGACTCCTACAACTCCTGCTATCAATGTTCCAATTGCTACCAACCATCCAAAAGATTTGATGCCCAAAAATAAATTGTTCATTTGATTGAAGTTGTCTTCTTGATTGTGCGTCCAAAAAGCTTGATTGTCGTCGGGAGCTACAATGTGACGCTGCTTCAAAAGAGTCAAAACCCGCTGTTCTAAATCCCTTCCCGATATTCCATTTTGAGTGGTGACGGCGAATAAACTCACACTTTTCCCAGGATTGAAAGTTTGTTGGAAGGTACTAAAAGGAGTGTAAATTCGCTCTGAAAAACGTCCTCCCCAACCTTCATCATGGAACTCTCCCACGACTTTCATCGAAACCCCTTTGATGTTGATATACTCTCCAATCGGATTTTCTCCTTTGTCAAAAAGCACTTCCGAAACCCTGTCTCCAATCACACAAACTTTTCGAGAAGCAAGGTTGTCATTGAAGTTCAACTTTCGCCCCTTCAAATATTCTTGATGGACTTTGATATTGAAGTATTCTTTGCCTGTTCCAAAAACCATAAAAGGAGCTGATTTTGTGCCTCTAATGATGTTGTAATCTCCTACCATCATATTTTCAGGAGCCAAAAATTCTATTCCTTCAACCTGTTCTCTCACCGCTGCTAAATCTTCCTCGTTGAACTCCAATCTGCGACCAGGTTGCATACCGTTGTAAGGCAATGAAGTTCGACCTGTAAAAAACCAAATACTATTTGTAGCATCCAATACGATGTCTTTCATCACCCCATTTTGAAGCCCTTGACTTACACCCAACAAAATAATGAGCATCAGTATTCCCCAAAATACACCAAAAGCCGTGGCAATGGTTCGCAATTTGTGTTTGCGAATGATGCTGAATATTTCTTGCCATTTGTCGAAATCGAACATTATTTTTGATTCTTTTTGGTTTCTAAGTACTTTTTACTTTGGACGAAGGAGCAAAGAAGCAAGAAGTAAGATTTTATCATTGATAATGAGGAACTTATCTTAAAATAATGATTGAAGATAAGTTTTTGATTTACAGTATTTTATGTCTTGCCTCCTACATCCTACTTCTTTCGTCCAAAGTCCAATAAGTACTCAAATTCTGCGTTTTTAAACAAAATTGGTTGTCTGACAAATTCCGTGGAATTTCTATGATGCTTAGTTCTTTGACGACTTATCTGTTCATCTGGTTACAAAAATCGAAATAAGCCTATATTCTCAGCTATTCCAAATAATTAAGCAAATTTAACTGTACACTTTTAAATTCACTTCAAAAACTGTACTTTTAAGCTCCACTAAATAATATTATTAATATGAAGCCATTCAATTACTTATGTAGTATATTCTTGTTATTTGTTTTATTCCTACCTTTCAATGACATCGAAGCCCGACACCTCATCGGAGGAGAATTATCCTATACTTGTTTGGGTAATGACAACTATGAAATCAGCTTAGAGATTTTTCGAGACTGCAATTGTGTCAACTGCGCTCCATTTGACGACCCTGCCAATATTTTTATTTTTAATGCCAATGGGCAGACTCTACAAAACATAAGCATCTTCTCTCCTCAAATAATCAATGTTCCTCTTAATACAGACGGACTTTGTTTGGAAAACGTACCTGATGTTTGTGTAGAACGAGGATTGTATCAAACAGATGTGACCTTGCCTTCCATTCCTGGAGGCTATCAAATTGTGTATCAACGATGTTGCCGAAACGAAACCATTGTCAACTTGTTCGCTCCTTCTGACCAAGGAAATACCTACGTTATTTCTATTCCCGAAGTAGATTCGACTGATGGAGATTGTCAAAACAGTTCTCCTAAATTCAATAATTTTCCGCCTATTTTGATATGTGCCAATAGCCCTTTGGTCTTTGACCACTCTGCTTCTGACGAAGATGGGGATGAATTGGTCTATTCGCTGTGTACACCTTTCCAAGGAGCAAGCCCAGATGATCCTGCTCCTATGTTCGTATCTCCGCCTCCTTATGACCCTATCGTTTGGGGAGGAACTTTTTCGGAAACCAATCAACTGGGAGGTACTCCTGAAATTACAATTGACCCTTCAAGCGGAGAATTGCGGGCTTTTCCTGATGCCTCTGGTCAATATGTGGTAGGTATTTGTGTTTCAGAATATCGAGATGGTGTTTTGTTGAGTCAAAATATCCGTGATTTTCAGTTCAATGTAGAGGAATGTGACATTGTTTTGGCGGATATTACGGTGGATATTGACGTTATTGGAGAAGCTGAAGTGTGTATGGGAGACAGTTTTCAATTGGAGTCGTCTATTTTTGGAGCAGACACCTTTGTATGGTCGCCCTTCACGGGATTGGACAATCCAAATATTCTCAATCCAACTATTTTGTCTGTGACCGAACCAACTACCTATGTATTGATAGCAACAGACTTTTCGACAGGCTGCGAAGATGTCGATACGATTACAGTATTTCCTGTGATGGCTGTTGCAGATGCTGGAACTAATATGACGACTTGTTCCAATGGCTCAGTCCAACTGGAAGGAAGTGGAGGCGAAAGCTATTTGTGGACACCTGATACGGGTTTGGATGATGCGACAAGCTCTTCCCCTGTTGCTACTCCTAGCCAAACAACAACTTATATATTGACCGTAACCTCGGGACCTGGTTGTGAAGATACAGCAGAGGTAACGGTATTTGTGGTAGATGATTCTGATCCTGGAAATGTTTCTGGTGACTTGGAGGTAATTTGTGATGGAGATGCCATATCTGTTACTCACAGTGGTTTTGGACTGAATAATGGTGATGTGGGGGCTTATGTTTTACACACCAATTCGGACAATGCTTTGGGGGGAGTAATTGCAGCCAATACCAATGGTACATTTTCATTAAGTGACAATCCAAACATTCTTCCCAATACGATTTACTACCTTTCTCCGATTGCAGGCCCAGAAGGCCTTATGGCAGGGCTGCCCAATTTTGAGGATGTATGTACGAGTTTAAGCGAAGGAACACCTGTGGTTTTTTTAAGTCCTATTTCGTATTTTGTTGATGAATTTTGTGATTTGAATACGGGGGATTACCTCGTAAGTGTCCAATTGATAGGAGGATATCCTTCGTTTGACAACAATTTTAGTTATGAAGTGTCGGGTGATTTTCAAGGGACTTTCAGCTTCAATGAAGTATTTACGGCTATTTTTCCTGAATCGGGAATGAATAGCTATGAATTTAATATTTCGGATGATTGCGGATCTGTTTTATTGAGTGGTGACCCTTTTGAATGTGCCAAGAATCCTGTGGAGTTGTTGAATTTTGAAGGAGAAGTGCAGGTCAATGGAAACCTACTTCAATGGATGACAGCAAGTGAATCTAACAATGCTCATTTCACAATTGCCCGTTCTACCGATGGCAAATATTTTGAAGAGATTACGAGAATAAACAGTATTGGTGACAGCCAAACTATTGAAGCCTATGCTCATTTGGATAGAACTGCTCCAAATGGATTGGTTTATTATCAATTGAGTCAAACAGACTTAAACGGTTTAATCGAAACTTTGGTAACTATCAGTTTGCAGCGAGGAGAAAGAACTTTACTGATTGAAAGAATTTACCCTGTTCCTTCTGAAAAACAGGTGAATATTCATTTTCAAGCACCTACAAGTGGCTCACTTCAATTGGAAGTATTGAATATTCACGGGCAATCTATTTACCAAACAACTTCAAGTATCCAAAGTGGATTGAATGAACTGAGTTTGGATGTAAATCAATGGACAGAAGGTGTTTACATTTTGCAGATGGAAATGGCTGGTGAACAAATGACGACCAAAATTGTGGTGAGATAATCTTCAATAAGTAAACTACAAAAGTCTTCATCCTAAATTAGGTGCTTATTTTTTAAGCGTTACTAAACTCAAAAACAAGATGCAATTAGACATAAAAGACCAGTTATTCATCGTAGGCGGAGCGACCAGCGGATTTGGGTTGGCAATTACCAAAGCCTTGGTCGAAGAAGGTGCAAAAATTATTGCAGTAGCAAGAGGAAAGGAAAAAATGGATGCACTCATGGCTTCTGCTCCTCAACAAATAGAAGGAATCAAAGGTGATATCACACAATCTGAGACCATTCAACGAATCGTCAAGCAAGTTGGTAAACGGCATTTATCAGGGATGTTGGTCAATGCAGGTGGCCCTCCAGCGATGTCTTTCATGGAAACGACTTTGGAAGATTGGGACGAGGCTTACCAAAACATTCTGCGCTGGAAAGTCGAAATCACCCAAGCTTTCGCTCCCAAATTTATTGCCCAAAAATATGGTCGCTTGGTCTATATCGAAAGTGTTTCGGTCAAACAGCCTGTTGAAAACTTGGTTTTAAGTAATTCTTTGAGATTGGGAGTAGTGGGATTTGTGAAAACGCTTTCGGAGGAAATCGGACATCACGGCGTAAATCTTAATATCCTCGCTCCTGGCTATCATGCTACTCCTGCCATTGAACGCCTCCTTCAAAAGAAAAGCGACAATGAGGGGATTTCTGTTGAGGAGGCTCGTGCTGCTTTTGCGGCTCAAACTAAATCGGGACAAATGGGTGCGGCTGCAGATTTGGCTTCTTTGGCTTTGTGGTTGCTTTCGCCTGTGAGTCGGTTTATTACTGGGCAGACGATTAGTGTGGATGGGGGGACTGTGAAGGGGGTGATGGGGTGATTAGGTGTCTTGTTGGGAAATAATTTTTTTAGCTAAATAACGAATTGAAATCAAAAAAATACTTCTTAATCAAGTGGTTTGAAACTTCAAATTGGGGAGTTATTTTTTGAGTGTAATTAATCAGCAATTCTCGAAATTATATAAGATAGCGAAATGTGGTTACAGAAGCGATTGTAAAATCGAATGTTGAGTCAAAAAAAACAATAAACTTGTCATTATCAGCATAGATTAACTAAACCTTCTATTTTTCTGATTTTTCCCCTATCTTCATAGCCCCATCAACCAAAAAACCAAACAGCTATGAATCAATCCCCGACCTCCTTCCTCCAATCCCAAATCCCCCTCTGGCTCTCCAAAGGCTGGATAACCAACCAGTCAGCCCAAGAAATGCTGCAATACTACGAATCAGAAGCAGCCAAACACGAATCCATCAACTGGGGCTACATCATCATGGGCATCTTAGGAGCAACCTTAATAGGAAGTGGCATTATTTTGATATTCGCCCACAATTGGGATGAATTCAGCCGAGCCACCAAAACTATCCTATGTTTCTTGCCGCTGATATGCGCCCAAATCATCTATGCCTACGCTTTCTTCAAAAAATCCGACTCCGTAGCATGGACAGAAAGCGCAGCCATATTTTTGATGTTGATGTTGGCAAGTTGTATGGCACTGATAAGTCAGACCTACAATCTACCAGGCGAAATAGAAGATTTTATATTTGTGTGGAGTTTACTCACCATCCCCCTATTATACCTCAGCAATGCCACCTTGGTCTGCATGCTCTATTTGTG
>JBMYXW010000112.1:0-7778 GCA_049608825.1 Chitinophagales bacterium | reverse complement strand
TCTTTGTGCAGAAACCAGAACGTATGATGGCTATTTTGATGATAATGACCTTATGCTTATTGGTTTATTCTGCTTTGGAATATGTCACAAGGACTTTACTGAAAAAGAAAAATCTAAGTTTTGAGAACCAAGTCGGCAAACTGGTTCAAAACCCAAGCATGAAATGGATATTTGAATGCTTTGAAGGCATTCATGTTTTATACATGTATGATAAACAGAGTGCTGTGTTGAATTTAAAAGAACGACATCGACTCATTATTAATCTGCTTGGTGAGAGATATTTAAAATATTACACCTAATTATTTTTTTGGATGTTTGGGTGCGAAAGATAAGTTTATCAATTTCTTTGCTAAAATAATGCTTTTCGCCAAACCCTATATCCCAATAAAGTGTTCTCTAAAAACAAAACAACTATTAGCAAATGAGTGAATTAGAGAGTTGGCAAAAAAAGTGTGATGTGTGTGGTGAATGGACAGATGGCAACAAATATGTCTGCGGTCATTGTGGTGAAATCATGGAGGAAGAGCGTTTTAAGGAAAAAGTTACACGAGAAAAACAAACCATTTTTGATGTAGCTTGGGTAACAATTCACCCAACAGACCATTTGATTGTCAAAGGAATCAAACGCATTGTCCTAAGCATTCAAATCGTTTATTTTGGACTTCTTTCTTTTTTTATTTGGATGATTGCAATGATTTCTTCCTAAGCAACACCTAAAAAATGAACTCTGTATTTAAGACTTTTGTAGTTTCCTCTTTGAATGAGGCTGATTTTCATGCTAATCGAGCATCTTGAAGG
Source organism: Chitinophagales bacterium (assembly GCA_049608825.1). Lineage (GTDB taxonomy): Bacteria > Bacteroidota > Bacteroidia > Chitinophagales > UBA2359 > JAUHXA01. The sequence goes on along the minus strand of JBMYXW010000112.1, from coordinate 6,980 downwards.
TTAAACTACAAAAGTCTAAATCGGGGAATTATTTTTTGACCATTACTAAGTAGGAAGACAGAAAAGAAAAGCGAGATTTTGTTGATTCAATATGATTTTCAAACCTATTCCTAAAAGACTCATGTACCAATCCATTGAAGTAAACGACCAAAGTCAAGCTCCTTTTTCTTGGAAAGCCTATCACCAAACCGTCAATGAATTACTGTTGTTGAATCCTTCAATTAATTTGTTTTCCAATCCTTCCGAAGACAAATTTCGACAAATGATTTTGGGAAGAAATCAGTACGCCAAAGGCAACTTCAAAACCTTCACCTTCTTTCAGGAAGCAAGATGTGTCGGCATTTTGGAGGTCATGGTGAAGCCAAGGATGGGCTACCTAAGTATTTTGCCTAATCGCACCGACATTGAATTAATCAACTGTATTACAGAGATTTGCCGTTCCTGTGAAATAGATACTTTGCGGATAACGACTGCACAGGCGGAGGTGAAGGATATGCTACAAAAAGGTGGTCAATCCTTGCTGATTCACGATGTGATACAAGAATTGCAGAAAGACAGCATGGATATGGAAGTCATTGATTTCCTTACAAAATCAGGGCTTTCGTATATGGAAGAACAGGGTTTCGTTCTAAAGTCTTATACCAAATTGGAGGGGGATATTTTGGACAAATATGTGGTGTTTCACAATGAGGTGATTCGAGATATTTTGGTGTACGATATGGAGAATGGAGTCGAAGCAGTCAGTACTTCAATGGTGAAAGAGAAATCTGAACAAATGAAACGAATGGGAGGTGGATTGTTGTATTTGATTTTGTTTGACAATACTGAAAACACCATTGGCTTGACAGAGGTTTGGATAGCCGATTTGGAGAATTGCGATACTATCAATTGTGGGCTTACGGCAATCAAAAAGGAGTATAGACAACAAGGCATTGCTCAGTTTTTGAAGGCGAAGATGATACAACAAATTCTTCGTGATTTTGAAGGGTTTTGTATGTTGGAAACGGCCAATTCTGTGGTGAATATTCCTGTATTGAAGCTCAACGAAAAGTTCGGTTTTCAAAAGGTGAGTGAGGAATTTGTGTTTGCCTATTCTCATTGAAGGAAAAATTGTTAAGAAACGTTAAGAATTAAAAAATAGTGCAACGTTTAATCCCCCTCTTACATCTTCCTTATCACACAAAGCGAGCTACAACTCCTTTGTTCCATCAATATTGCACAATCCCATCAAGATTGTGTTTTTTATCAAGACAATAGAAATTTTGTGTCAAACCATCAAAAAGACACAAAACCTATTGATTATCATAGTTCCATCAATTAAAAATTAGAAAATTTTTTGTGGGTCTGGATTGACAAATAGTGAGGTTCATTTTTGGATTTTCACTTATAAGGAGAAATTATATCCAAAATTAAATTGCTAAGAAACAATTATGCGTAAAGTCTATTTTTTGAAAAATAGCTTAATGGGAAAATTATATATAATATGTAACTCAAATCCACTCCGTAGGAGTACAATATTTGTAGAATCGCTTAGACAATTTATTACCAACTCCATTAGGAGTTGAATATCAGCATTATCTGCTTAATATATTGGGGTTGAACTCCGATGGAGTTCTGTCATTACCTTTCTTAATTTGCTACAAATATTCAAGTCCTACGGACTTACAAAAATCACGAATTAACTTTTGACATCCAAAAAATAAAAATTACTCATTTTTTAACTTAAACACCAAACTATGAAACACTTATGGTACATTTTACTCTTATTTTCCATCGTTTCGGTTGATACCTTGGCACAAAGTCGAACGCTCACAGGAACCGTTACTGATGCCTCGGATGCATCCATCATTGGAGCGAATGTTGTAGTCGTTGGCACAACGATTGGAACGGTTACAGACATTGACGGAAAATATTCCTTAGTCGTTCCCGAAGATGCCAAGCAACTGATTATCAGTTTTATTGGTTTTCAGTCGATTACCTTTCCCATTGAAGCCTCCAATGTCATAGATGCCACTTTGAAGGCTGGGGTCGATTTGACCGAAGTTTTGGTGGTCGGATATGGTACACAGCAAAAACGAGACATTACAGGTTCAATTGCAAATTTGTCGATTGAAGACCTCGAAACCGTACCTGTTACGAGTATTGAACAGGGATTGCAGGGGCGAATTGCAGGAGTCGATATTCTCCAAAATTCAGGCACACCTGGCTCGGCTATCAATGTCAGAATCCGTGGTGGAACTTCTATTTTGGGTAGCAACCAACCCTTGTACATTGTTGATGGCGTGCCGATTACCACAGGAAATCCATCGGGTTTGGACAACATTTTGAGTGGTCAAGAAATTGATGCAACTGCGGATATCAATGCCAGCGAAATCGAATCCATCACCGTATTGAAGGATGCCGCATCAGCAGCATTGTATGGTTCGAGAGCCGCAAATGGCGTGGTGATTATCAACACCAAACGGGGGCAACAAGGAAAAACCAAGTTCAGCTTCAATGCTTATCGTGGATTTCAACAAGACATGAACCGCCTTGAATTTTTATCAGGTCCAGAACATTTGCGAATTTCCGACATCGCTTTAGTACCCTATGGTGGAGTTGTTGCAGATTTCTTGGGAAGGGATGCCGTAGAGTCTTACGGTGGTGTATTTGACGAGGAATCAGGCACTTGGGATTATTCCAATGTGGTGACAACCGATTGGCAAGAAGAAGTTTTGCGAACAGCAGCTATCAGCAATATTGAATTGTCTGCAAAAGGAGGCAGTGAAAATACCCGTTTTTACACAGGATTTTCGATGTTTGACCAAGAAGGAATCGTGATTGGGTCGAGCTACAAACGCTTCAATGGTCGCTTCAATTTAGACCATCAAGCGAGCAAAGACCTTTCATTGAGTCTAAGTTTGGGTTTGTCACGTTCTGAAAACGAGCGAATTGTGTCAGACAATACGATTTATTCACCTTTCGCCAACTCCATCGCCTTGCCTACTTTTGTGCCTGCGTATGACGAAAACGGTGATTTTGGACCAACTTTGGGTTCTTATGACAATCCTCTTGCGATTGCAGAATATGACCAACAATTGAGTGTGCAGCACCGTATTTTGGGCAATATTGCAGCAACTTACCAAATCGCTCCTTCGCTTTCTTTCACCACTCGATGGTCGGCAGATGTATTGTTCCTCAAAGAAGATTTTTTCTGGAATCCATTGGTCGGACAAGCCGTTGGAACAGGTGGTGAAGCGAATACAGCTACAGCACTATTGACCAAATATGTGAACGAAAATACGCTGAATTTCAATACGAAAATAGGCGACAATCAAAAATTTGACGCATTGTTGGGCTTTAGCTGGGAGGACAATCACACCGAGCGTTCTTCACTTCAAGCCACAGGTTTTCCGAATGTAGAATTTACGACCATCAATGCAGCAACGAATTATACAGACGGGTTTTCGTCTTACACCGATTTTGGCATCGTCTCGTATTTCTCTCGCTTCAATTACAGCATCAACGACAAATACAGAGCTTCTTTCAGTTTGCGTTTGGACGGTTCTTCTCGATTTGGAGAAAACAACCGATATGCGCTATTCCCCGCAGGTTCATTGGGTTGGACGGTTTCGGATGAGCCTTTCTTAGCCAACTCCAATACGGTTAGCAATGTAAATTTGAGGTTGAGTTATGGACTCACAGGTAATCAATCTATCGGTGATTTTGCGTCTCGTGGACTCTATGCCGCAGGTCGAAACTATGCAGGAAGCGCAGGAACAGCTCCTCAACAATTGGGGAATCCCGATTTGACTTGGGAAGAAACGGCACAAGTTAATGTGGGCTTAGACCTTGCCTTCTTCAAAGGAAGAGTGGCACTGACGGCAGATTATTATGTCAAAACGACCACGGAACTCCTCCTCCCCCGCCCTATTTCTGGCACAACAGGTTTTAGAGAAATCCAACAAAACGTGGGTGAAATCGAAAACAAAGGAATCGAGTTCCTTTTGACAACCTACAATATCACCAATGGCGGTGATGGCTTCAATTGGAACACCAGCTTCAATATGGGCTACAACAAACCTGTCGTGAAGGCTTTGAACAATGACGAACCTTTGTTTTATGGTTTAGGTGGTGACTCTAACGCCTTCATTGTAGGGGAAGTTCCTGCTGCTTTGTATGGTTTTGAATCGACAGGCATTTTCCAAAGTGAAGAAGAGGTTGCAAACAGTGCACAAGCAGGTTCGGCTGTTCCTGGTGACTTGATTTTTACGGATGTGGACGGTGACGGAGCGATTACGGGTAATGATAAAAAGGTGATTGGTTCGCCTTGGCCCAATGTATTTGGAGGAATCACCAATACTTTTTCCTTCAAAGGTTTTGAATTGAGTGCATTCTTCTCCTATTCTTTCGGCAATGATTTGTACTGGCTTCAATCCATCTATGCGACCGATTTTGGCCCATTTGATGCACAATTGGCAAAAGTGGCAAATTATTGGACTCCCGAAAACCCAAATACAGATATTCCTCGACCTTTTGCTTTTGGTAGTCAGACCCGTCAAGGCAGTCACATGGTTTTTGATGCTTCTTACATTCGCCTAAAAAACATGACTTTGGCGTATAACTTTTCCTCTAACTTGACCCAAAAATTGGGCTTGGAGAAAATCCGTTTGTATGCTCAAGGGCAGAACCTTATGACGAGTACGGATTATCCAGGTCTTGACCCAGAGGCAAATTCTGGTGGAGCAGATGGCACGAATCGTGGTTATGATTTTTATGCCTATCCACAGGCTCGAACGGTTACGTTTGGGGTGAATTTGGGATTTTAAGTTAGATTTAAGACAAAAGATGGAAATAGTGAGAGTCTTGCGTCTTAAACCTCTGTAAATGTAGTTTCCTAAAATTTAGGAAAAATTGCAATTTTAGAAGTCCGTAGGACTTGAATATTTGTAGAAAATGAAGAAAGTAATTAGAGAACTCCTTTTGGAGTTCAACCTAAAAATGATGAAGCATCACAGAGGTTCAACTCCAAAAGGAGTTGGAAATTACACTCACATTCTTTTTCTACAAATATTTTACTCCCAACGAAGTATAGCAATTCAACAATATTAGCTCTGGTAACTATTTTTTCATATTGCAGTAGCTTGGACTTTAGTCCGAGTAGATTGTCTATGAACGGAATAAATTCCGTCCTACTTTGATTGAATATTATTTATTTACTACCAAAGCTATATGACAATAAATCAATTCAACAATAAAACAATATAAATACATGAAACATATAAAAAACCTTTCTTTTTTACTTCTATTCTTCGCCCTCATAGGATGTGAAGACGTTTTGCAACCCGAACCAATTGGGATTGCCCGATTCGATGCAGCGACTGCAATTACCAATGTCAATGAAGCAGAATTGGCACTTATTGGAGCTTATGATGGACTCCAAACTCAGATTATTTCCAATGTGGTTCAAAGAGATTACTATGGAGTCAGTTTTGCAGTAGCGGGAGATTTGATTGCAGACAACCTTTTGGCAACCACAACTTTCACTTCCTATACCGATATTGACAACTTAAATGCAACATCGGATAATATCACTACGGAACGGATTTGGAATGCCATATATGCGGTTATCAATCGAAGCAACAATATCATCGAAAGAGCCGCTTCAATTGCTGGCGCAGAGGGCATTGTAGCAGAAGCCAAATTTTTGAGAGCTTTGGGATATTTCGATTTGGTGCGAACATACTCTTTGCCGCCAACAAGTACAGCGAGTAGCCCTACTAAAGATTTGGGTGTTCCGATTATATTGAAGCCGATAGCGGGTCCTGGAGATTTGCAGTCAATTGGTCGAAATTCGGTTTCGGAAGTGTATGCTCAAATTGTAGCAGATTTGCAGGCAGCTGCAGCGGGTTTATCTGATGGAAATGCTGATGGTCGTGCGAGCAAATGGTCTGCAACAGCTTTGTTGGCAAGGGCTTACTTGTATATGGGAGAGTACGCTCAGGCAGCTTCTGCAGCAGAATCGGTTATCAACAGTGGCAATTTTGCTTTGAATGGTGATTTTTCGGGAAATTTTGTGAGTGAATTTAGTGGAGAGTCTATTTTTGAAATTGACTTTGGTCCTGCTTTGGCAGACGACAATGTTTTGGCGAGGGATTTGTACGATTCTGACCAAGGTGCTTTGCAGCGATTCACTCCTACGGAGGAAGTATATACTGCTTTTGAGGCGGGTGATAGCCGTTTGACGGCTACTTTGGGTAATACGGATATTCCTTATTCGGTATCAAGTGCTTTTGTGAACAAATATTTTAGACTGAGCAGCAATGACGATAATTTCATTGTTTCGAGATTGGCGGAAATGTATTTGATTTTGGCGGAAGCAGATGCCATGGCGAACAATTCGGTGACAGATAAGGCTTTGACGGCTTTGAACACGCTTCGTGAACGGGCGTTTGGTGATGATACACGCAACTATGGTAGTGGGATGGATTTATCAGCTTTTTCGGCAGCCGTCTTGAATGAACGTCGTGTGGAATTGGCGTTTGAGTGCCACCGTTCTTTTGATTTGTTGCGAACAAATCAAGTGGAAGCGGCTACTGGAGGAAACCCATTGAAGTATATTTTCCCTATTCCGAATCGTGAATTGCAGATTAATGGCGATGTGATGGTTCAGAATGAAGGGTATTAGTTGGGTGTAGTGTTTTGAAAATCAAAATTCATACATCATGTAATCCTACATCTTAAATCCGTCTGATTATGCGTACCAAAATGGGTTCGTATAGGGTGGATGTATGATGTACGATAGACGATATTTGAGTTTTAATTTGTACCAAAATGATAAGGACTTTTTGAAGCTGCCTTTTGATTTCTTTTTCTTTTGGAGAGGGAATTGAAGGGTGGCTTTATTTCATTGTATCAGAACCAAATAATTCAACACCTCCAAACTGTCTTCAGTTAGTTTGACTCTCTGCAAAATCAATTCAAGAGTTCCTTTCCATCCA
>JBMYXW010000111.1:0-7823 GCA_049608825.1 Chitinophagales bacterium | reverse complement strand
CAAACTGCGCTGTCATTCTTCGACCGAAAACGGTATTTGGTTGGGCACTCGAAAGGGAGTCACCAAGTATTCCCCCGACCTTCACGACCACAGAAGCGGTAAACCTCGGGTTAGAATGGAGGAAATAAAGCTCAATTATGAAAATGTGGATTGGATAGCATACACCGATAAAATAGATGCAAAAACCCATTTGCCAGAAGACCTTCAATTGAAGCACAACGAAAATACACTGACCTTTTCCTTCAATGCCATCAACTTTGCCAATCCGCAAGCGATTCGTTATGAATATTTTTTGGAGGGATTGGAGGAAGAATGGCAACTCGATGATGGAGATGCAATGGTGACTTACAAACGACTTTCCGCAGGCAGGTACACATTTCACGTCAGAAATCAAACCTTTGAAAAAGATGCTCACCAACATGAACTTCAATTTTCGTTTACCATCCTCTCCCCTATTTGGTACCATCCCAAGTTCATTCTGACGGCTGTTTCTGTTTTGGCTCTTTTGATTTTGACGACTTGGGGCGTATTGAAGTGGTGGTTTAGGAGGCGTTCATTGAAGCTTGGGCGGCATATTGAGGCATTGGAACTGCGGTGAGAGAAACTAAACTTTTGGTATCTTGTGACTGTCTAACGATAGATGTACATTTTTTAATCTACTTCCAAAAACCAAACAATCGTCATGAGATTACCCCAGTTCCTATTAACAACTTTTCTCTTGTGCTTTACTGTTAGCACTTATGCCCAACAAAAAGACAAGAAAATTTATGAACCCAATGCGGTGAATGACACCTTGATTATTCAAAGAACCGTTCCTGAACTCTTCAATGTATTGGTGAACGACTACGAATCCTACGACTACAAAATCAATAAGTTGACCATTGTAGAAGAACCCAAAGGCATCATTCGAGTCGAGCGACACAAAGGCGTAGATTTGGTTTTGTACCACGCCAACTATTTGGGCGACGAACCCGACCAATTCACCTACGAAATATGCGATGAAGCAGGAAAGTGTGACCAAGCAACCGTTTTGGTAGTGAAATGTAAACCTGCTCGTCACGATTTTCCCAAAGTCGAAAAGGTATTTATTCAAGAAGGGGATATTTTACCATTCAGTTATCCCGACAAAAAAATCCGCATTTCCAAAGCCCCCATTCAAGGGCGACTCGAAATGTCAGCAGACAGTAGCACCGCTATTTACCACCCCAGAAGCGGTTATATGGGCGAGGAAAAATTCAATTTTACGGTTTATGAAAATCAAGGACTTTGTGGAGTTCGTTACGTTGAAGGAGTCAACAATCTGGTCTATATTCTGCCTTCCGACGAGGCAAATCAACCTCCTGTTGCAGTCACTGATGAAGTAGAAACCTATGGGAGTATTATTCGCATCGAAATTTTGGAAAACGATTACGACCCCGAAAATACCTTGGACAAAAGAATTGTTTCGATGACTCCTCCCAAAAATGGAAAGGCAAGACGAACAACCAAGGTCGTCACCTACACACCTCGAAGCGGTTTCAAAGGCACAGATGAAATGACCTATGAGGTTTGTGACTACAACAAAGCCTGCGTAGAAGGTAAAATTATTGTACATGTTATTGACCGAAATGCACCAAGAGACTATGGTACAAAAACACAGGAAGAAAGCAGCAACAATGATGAAGGCGGCAAAAATTCCAAAAAGAAGAAGAAAAAGAAAAAAAAGAAGAAGCGATAATAGCCTCCTTCCCGACAATCTTAGCACTTCAATCACAAGACCTTAGCTTCAAAAGCTCACATAAATACATCTTTTTTGTATTTTTACTCAAGCAGACGTGGAAGTTCACAGTTTGATTTCAACACACTCCGTTAGGAGTGTTATATTTGTAGAAAGGGCATAAGGAAGTAGTACCAACTCCACTAGGAGTTGAACCTCTATACTATCTGCTTTTATATTTAGGTTGAACTCCGATGGAGTTCTGTAATTATTGTTTATCATTTTTCTACAAATATTCAAGTCCTAATGGACTTATGAGTTACTGTTTATTTACTTTTATTTCTACTAAAAGTTGTGTAAAAGGCCGTTTGGGAGATAAATCCCCAATACCTTTTTACCCAGCCCCAATATATCCATTCCAAAACAAGCCAACATGTTCCAAAGCCTTCACCTTCGTTTCTTACTTACTATTGTTATTTGTTTTTGCCTAACATTGACCTCCAATACCTTACTCCAAGCCCAATGTCCTGTCAATCAAACTCAAGTAACCCTTAGCATCACCACCGATGATTACCCCGAAGAAACCACTTGGGAACTAACCAATTGGATTACAGGCGCAGTCTATGCAAGTGGTGGTTCTTATACCACCGCCAATAATACCTACACCCAAAACGTCTGTGTGCCTAACAATGCCACCATAGGATTCACAATTTATGATGTATATCAAGATGGAATTTGTTGTAGTTTCGGCAATGGAAGTTATAGTGTGAGTGAAGGAATGACAACCTATGCTTCGGGCGGCAATTTTGACGCATCCGAAACAAGCCTTTTCATAATAGATGCACAGCCTTTGGACTTGGCAATCGTCAATATGACCATGCCCAGTCTCCTGCTTGCCAATACCGAACACACCATCACAGGACGTTTGATGAATCTTGGAACTACCTTTGTCAACTCCTTCGACCTCAATTGGCAAGTCGGCAATGGAACGATTCATACACAAACCTTCAATATTCCCTTGTTTACCAATACAGCCGTTGATTTCAGTCACCAAACAACTTGGATGCCCACCGCAGGAGAACACACCCTAAAAGTTTGGGCGAGCAATATCAACAATACAACAGACGACAATCCCGAAAATGATGAATTACAAACCGACTTCAATGTCTTGATGCAATTGCCCATCCGAACCGTTTTGGCAGAACATTTCACCAACGCATCTTGCGGTCCTTGTGCGGTTTACAATCCAGTATTCGATGCACTGATGAACAGTAATATTGCCCACGTTGCGCCCATCAAATACCACACCTCTTGGCCAGGTTTCGATCCCATGTATCAAGAAAACTCTGCGGATGTCAATCCCAGAGTCAGCTTGTATGGAGTGAGTGGTGTACCCAATGCTGTTTTGGATGGCGGTCAGTATGCAGGTTCACCTGCTAATGTCAATCAAGGCACAATCGACTTTCTTTTGAATATTGGGAGTGGTATTATCATCACCCTTGATGAAACCAAAACAGGTAACACTGTCAATATTGAAGCAGAAATAGAAGCCTTAGTTCCCATCAATTCCAGTAATTTGAAGGTACATATCGTTGCGGTAGAAGAAGAAGTCAATTATTCTTCTGCGCCTGGCAGCAATGGTGAAAAGGATTTTCCTTACGTGATGCGTAAAATGCTCCCAAACTCCAATGGAACAACGATTGCAGCGATGGCAGCCAATACCACTTCAACCGTCAATGTTTCTTACACATTGCCCAATTTTGTGGATGCCAACGATATGCGAACCATTGTTTTTGTACAAGACCAAACCACGGGTTTTGTTTACCAAAGCTTTTTAGCACCTGAAACGATGGGGGAAAACGACAATGAACAATCTCCAACAATTGACGCACCCGAAACTGTTGCTTGTGTAATTGACATGAACATCACCTCCGAAAATGCCAGTTGTGGCGTGAACAATGGCGCTGCAATGGCTTCCGTATCTGGTGGCTCAGAGCCGTTTACTTATCAGTGGACAAACGGAGCAAATACGCCCGCTCTTTCCAACTTAGGCGCAGGGACTTATGAGTTGGTTGTGACAGACGCAAACGACTGTTCGACTACTCAATCCATTACCATCACCAATACCGAAGTGCCAACTTTGGAGGCAATCGCCATCGCACCAACTTGTGACGAAGCAAATGGAATCATCAATATTGTCACCAACAATGGCACAGCACCTTTCACCTACCAATGGAACACCGCAGGAATCGGCAACAGCCCCAATGCAAGCGACTTGACCGCAGGAAATTATATCGTCATCGTAACAGACAACGTAGGTTGTACCGCTTTGCAGAACATCACTTTATCAGATGCAGGTTTGCCCAATGTTGCTTTGACAGGAATAGAACCTTCTTGCAATGAAAGTGGAGAAATCACCGCAAGTATTTCGGGTGGAACAGCCCCTTATACCCTGCAATGGAACACAGGTGAAACAAGCGAATCTATTAACATTGAAGCAGGCGGAAGTTACAACCTTGAAGTGACTGATGCTTCGGGATGTGTCAGCACACAAAGCATCGAAGTAGAAGCAAATATTGAATTGCCTTCTATCGAATTAAGTATTTCACATCCATGTGGCGAAGGCTTGGGCAGTGCCACAGCAGACATTTCTGGGGGAACTGGCCCCTACACAATTGAATGGGGAAATGGTCAAACAGGCGAAATGGCAGATGATTTGATTACCAACGTGTTTTACAATGTCTTGGTAACGGATGCCAATGGTTGCTCCGAATCTCAAACTTTTATGGTAGAAGTTTTGGCAGGGATTGAAGGAATTGAAGCCAGCACAACAGAGGCTGCTTGTGACCAATCCAATGGAAGCATTTCACTGCAAATCATGGGCGGAACGCCACCGTTTTCCTACGAGTGGAATACAGGCGAAGTAAGCAGAGATTTGGAAGATATTGCAGCAGGTGAATACCAAGTTTTGGTGATGGATGCAAATGGTTGTTCCGAATCTCAAAGCATTGTAGTAGAAAATCTGGCAAGTATTGAAGGGGTTGAGGCCACTGCATACGAGGCGACTTGTGGCAAAGAAAATGGCAGTATTTCACTGCAAATAATGGGCGGAACTCCACCATTTTCCTACGAGTGGAATATTGGCGATACGAACAGAGATTTGGAAAACATTGCAGCAGGGGAATACCAAGTTTTGGTGACGGATGCAAATGGTTGTACGGCAAGTCAAAACATTGAAGTAAAAGCTACGGACAGCCCTGTTATCAGCATTGAAGTAGAAAACGCCAGCTGCAATGAGGCAAATGGTCGAGCAGTGGCAAGTGTTTCGGGTGGAACTGCGCCCTATACTTTTAGCTGGGATAATGGTTCGACAACTGCAATGGCAGAAGACCTTGTGGCAGGTACTTACACCCTCATCATTACAGATGCAAGCGGTTGTGAGGTAAGCCAAACGGCAGTTATCAGCGATGAAGGTGCGCCTGATGCCAGCTTTTTTGTGCCATTTGAGTTTTGTATAGAAGACGGTGATTTGACCTTTGTGGCACTCCAAAATGCAGAGGGTGTTTTTGCAGTGGATGGTGAAGCGATTGAAGGGAATGTGTGGACTCCAACAATGACTGGCGAAATCAGTGTGACTTATACGATTACCGAAAATGGTTGCACAAGCATTGAAGAACAAATAGTTAGCTTGATTGATGTATTCGATGCGGACTGGACAACGGCAGAAGATGTTTTTGAAGTATGTGTGGGCGATTTGCCTTTGACCATCATTTCCAACAATACAAGCGGACATTGGATTGCGGATATAAATTCAGATGTACTTGTCGCAACCGATATGGAGGGAAACAAAACGATTACTTTCACAGCAGAATTGGGTGATACTGATTCTGGCGTTTTCTCGGTGACACATGAAGGTGGCGGCAACAATTGTGGCACTTCTATTACCAAAATCATAACAGTACACAACCTTCCGCAAATTCCCGAAATCACGAGTGATGTCACAGAAGTTTGTGGGGTGGAAAATGCTCCTGTATTGAATTTGAAGGGCTTCCCCGAATTTTGCAACTGTCCTAATACCTTCAATGTATATGACAGCGAGGGGAATTTGCTACAAGAAGGGCAAACCATCAATGAGGATGTATTTAAAACGGCGGATTTTATCGGCGAATCGGGTATTTATACTTTTGAGGTAGCGAGTGTGAATGGTAGTTGTGAGAGTGAACGCAGTTCTGTCACCATCGAAGTATTTGAAGAAGTAACGGCGAATGTGACAGCTACGGCAAGTTGTGACAACGAATCGGGTCAAGCAGTTGCGACTGTTTTGAATGGTGTCTCCCCTTTCGTTTTTGACTGGAACAATGGAGCGAATACGGGCATTGTTACCCAGCTTTCGCCTGCCACTTATCAAGTTGTGGTGACAGATGCGAATGGCTGTACGACCGAAGAAGATGTGACAGTGGAAGAATTGATTTTACCTGTTTTGGATTTGGGCGAAGACATTGTGATGAACGAAGGTGAAACAGTTCTTTTGGAGGTGGGTGATTTGGAGAACGTTACCTATTTTTGGTCGAATGGCGAATCGAGTTCAAGTATTTTGGTGACGGAATCTGGATTGTATAGTTTGACAATTATTACGGCAGATGGTTGTGAGATAATGGATGAGGTGATGGTGACTTTTGTGACGGATATTGCAGCGATTGAGGGCTTGAATGAATGGATTTTGTATCCGAATCCTGCCAATGATTTTGTTTCACTTCAATTTGATTTACAGAGAAATATTGCAGCGACTGTTGAAATTTTGGATATGGCGGGTCGTCAATTGTTCTCCGAAAACCTTCAACTGTCTGGTACCAACAAACAGTTTTCGATTGATACCAAAGATTTTCCGATTGGAGTTTATTTGGTGGTATTGAAGGGCGATAATGGAATGGTAACGAGGAAGTTGGTGGTGGAATAAACTTACTTCTTAATCGAACACCCATCGGTCGAAAAAGCAAATCCTTTGTTGCTGTATTGACCAATCATAATGGCTTGAATCAAAGGTTTTACATTGCTGCTTTTTGCATTCAAAGCGACAATGAAATTTGCTCCCGAACCACCTGTATCATCTTCTTTTTCAATCACATAATTGACGGTTGCCATAGGAGGGAGGCTGATGGGTTTTTCGATAAAGTTTCTAACCAAATCTCCATGGGTATTGAAGTATTCAATCTTAGAAATGAACAAAGAGTCTTGATAACTCGTATTGCGAATGCTTAGAGTCGCAGCCAAAAGATTCTTTGGATTTTGGTCATCAATATAAATATCGGAATATATAGGAACATAGATGATGTCTTGATAGTGCATCTCTTGTTTGTCGATTTTGTGGTCCATTTCAAGAGATTTGAGTTCGTCCACTCCCTTTTCATCTAGATTGGGACTGGTGGGGTTTTCACAAGAGAAAAAGAGAAGTGTGCTGAGGACAAATATTATGGAGAGGAGGTGTTTCACAAGATATGAATTTATTTAGAATGTATTATGGTAGTTTTTTTAAACAGGAACAATATAGTTAACCTTGGAGAAAACATCATCTAAATGTTCAAAATCTCGGTCAGTTGTAATTAATTCTGCTCCTTCAATGGATTTGGTCGTAGCTGCAATCCAAATATCATTTTTACCCATGTTTCGAGCGGACATACCATCGGGGAGTTTTATGGTAGGATGTTTACCTTGGCTGAATACATCAATTTCTACGTAGTGTTGAATCAATTCCTCACTTGAATGAATTACTTTAAAAGAGCGAGTTACTCCTTCTAAAATGCTGGTTTTGCCTTTTCCCCACTTCAATCTTTTAGAAAAAGATTCTGCCTCTGCAACATTAGCAAAAGATAAATATGATTTGTTTGCAAAGGGGTTAAACAAATCATCGATTATTTTCTATGTGTCAGAAATATTGGCGATGTGAATTAAAACATTGGTATCCAATACATAGGTTTTCATAAATGCTCTTTGATTTGTTCATTTAATTCATTGCTGGTTAATGGTTCGTCTTCCCAAATTTCTTGAGCTTCTTTTTGCAGTTTTTTGAGAAAATCTTGACCAACAGGCTCATATTTTGACTTTCCTTCATTAACAGCTTCGGCTGTTG
>JBMYXW010000110.1:0-7838 GCA_049608825.1 Chitinophagales bacterium | reverse complement strand
GCCATTGACTACGAAGTGAAATCCGAACTCCAAAAAATACCTCAAGTCACCGCTTTACCAGAACCCGAAGTAGGCGGAGGCATATTTCTATTACCCGTCGAAACCAGAGTCGGTCCACAAAGATTGCGACTATCTGCCAGTCAAATGCTTCCGCCAAAAGGCAGCCGAACCGCCAAAGCAGAAGCCGTAACCGCAATGGCAAAAGCCAAAGAGCAAACATTGGAGGTAGTGAAAAATCAGTTGTTCTACCAACTCAAACAAATATGGCACGAACGCTACGAAGCCAAGGAAATCATTGAAGTGCATCGTGAAAACTTGGAATTACTGGAGTCATTTGAGCAATTGTCATTGATAAAATTTGAAGCGGGATTGGGAAGCATGACCAACGTATTGCGGGTGCAAATGGAGAAGAATAAGGTGAATACTGAAATTGAAAATTTGCAGGACAAAATACAATTTCTACAAGTTCAATTCAACCAAATTTTGAATCAAGATGCTCAAACACCTATTGCGATTCCTGACACGATTCCATTGAAGGAAATCACAGAAGACCAAAGCATTTTAGCCGAAAAAATCAAAAACCAAAACCCTGCCTTGCAGCAATTTCAACTCCAACAAGATGCCATTCAGCAGCGCATCAAAGTAGAAGAATGGGCTTTCAAACCCAGCTTTGGAGTAGGCTTAGAATATGCCATGACAGGCAAGCGAAAGGATATGGACGTGGAGGGAAATGGCAAAGATATGTTGATGCCGAAAGTAATGGTCAAATTGCCTTTGTTCAAATCAAAATACGAGGCTGCGGTCAAGGAACAAGAATACAAAATATTGACATTGAAGGAAAAAGAAAAAGATGTGAGCCTTCAATTATTAACCGCATTAGAACGAGGCTTCACCGAATACCGAACCGCTGAACGCCAAATTGCGCTTTTTCGAGAGCAAATAGATTTGGCAGAACGTGCGCTGGATTTGTTGGTGACGGTGTATAGTACCGACAATAAGGACTTTGAGGAATTGCTGCGAATGGAACGGCAAATATTGGGTGACCAGTTGGCGATTTTGAAGGCGCAGAAAGAGGGGAATATTGCAGTGGCTTTTATTGAGTCGCTGTATACAGAGTAATCTATAAACAGCAAAAAATATTTTTCTTAACCAAATACAAGCGAGAGAATGAAAAACTTTACAAATGTATATTTTCTAATGATTTGCATCCTGCTTTTTTGCAGCATGGAATCATTGGCTCAATGTTCAGCAGAGGAAGCGACTATTGATGTCACCATCAAACCAGACAACTGGGGTTCAGAAATTAGTTGGAAAATCACCGATTTTCAAACCCAAGAAGAGTATGGCTCTGGCGGACCATACACCGACAACAATTTGGCTCTTATAGAGAGAGAAGTATGTGTGCCATTGAACGCCTACGTCACTTTTACGATTTCTGATGTTTATGGCGATGGAATTTGTTGTGGACAAGGTGATGGTTTCTACGAAGTCACCGCAAACAACATCCCTGTGGCAAACGGCGGACAATACGGCACAGAAGAAGTGACCAGTTTCCTCGCACCACCAGCCGATTTTGACGCAGGTTTAACAGCTATTAGGACTGCATCTTACACCGACTTGGGCGAAATATTCATCAAAGGAAGTGTCAAGAATTTTGGAACAAAAGAGATAAACAGCATCGACATCAGCTACAATATAGGCAATGGAGAAGTAACCGAAACATTTAGCGACCTTACCATAGCACCTTTGGAGTCATTCAATTTTGTTCACCCAACTCCTTGGAATCCAACGACAACAGGTATGTATAGCTTGGTGGTTTCGACGGGAAAAATCAACGGAGCAGAAGATGCAAATATACTGGACAACTTGAACTTCAAAAACATCGTCATCAACGAACCCATACCTGACCGAATGGATGAATATTTGGCGTGTGACTATGAATTCGAGACGATTGCATTGGCGAGTGATGGGCTGAAAAGCCCGACGGATTTGGATTTTCACCCCGAAAATACCCGTTCTGAATTGTGGGTCATTAACCGAGAAACTGAAAACGCAGGAGGAAGCACCGTCACCATTTTTGATGCAGGTACACCCGAACAAACGGAAGTTCCTTTGAAGGACGAAAACGCATGGCACTTTATGTCACTTCCCACCGCATTGGCTTTTGGCGACAACGGCAATTGGGCTTCGAGTCCTGGGGTACAGGATGCCAATCATTCGGGTGGAACCTTTACAGGACCAAGTTTGTGGTCGTCTGATTTGGACATTTACCCAGTAGAGGATGATTTGAATGGTAGTCATTTAGACATGCTACATGGTAGCCCAATGTCTATGGGAATTGCCCATGAGGTGGACAATGTATATTGGGTTTTTGATAGCTGGAACAACGACATCTGCCGCTACGATTTTGGCGACCCACACGTTCCTGGAGGCGATGACCATGCTGACGGAAAAGTATGGCGCTACCCAGAATTGGGCATCAAACGACTCAACGCCACTACGCCAAGTCATTTGGATTTGGACAAAGAAACAGGCTGGCTCTACATCGTCGACAATGGCAACAATCGAATTCTAAGAATGAACATCCACTCTGGGAACGAAAAAAACAACTTAGCCCTCATCAATGAAGCACTTGCCGAACACAAAGAATACGAAAATGTGAATTGGGAAATTTACCTCACCGAAGGTTTTGTACGTCCTTGCGGCATCGACTTCTTCAATGGCAAACTCATCGTGACCGACAATGCCAACGGCGACATCATTATATACGACACGACACAAGGCGCACCTCAAGAAATCAACCGAATTTTTACCAACGAATCTGGAATTATGGGCGTGAAAGTAGGTCCAGATGGCAAAATTTGGTATGTCAATCGCACACGAAACCAAGTGATGAGAATCAATACACAACTTGTTGCAGCTGTTACAAACCTTCCCGAAGCCATCTGTCAAGGTGAAGAATTTGTAGCCATCCAAATTGAAGGAAGCAGTACCAGTACCTTCAATGTCTATGACGAAGCAGGCGAATTGGTTCAGGAAGGAATTGAAGCGGGAACGGATACTTTTACCCCTGATTTTGATAGCAGTATCCCAGGTATTTACAGCTACGAAGTACGACCTGCGATTGATGCAAGTTGCGAAAAAACAGTAGCCACTTTCAGCTATGAAGTATGGGAAACGCCAACCGTGGACAATGTTCTATTTGGTCAAACGGACGGACAAAGCCAAGTCGAAATCGTTCCTTTTGGCGGTCTTGAGCCTTACCAAATTTCTTTAGATGGCGGTGAGACTTTTTCGGAAGCGGGCGCTTTGACACTCGACATTGATTACGATGCAGAGTATGAAGCGGTTATCATGGATGCAAATGGCTGCACCTCCGAACCTTCTACCATATTCTTATCAACGGATATCGAAAATCCATTAACCAACAACAACATCCAACTTCAATATGTCGCCACACAAAACAGTGTTTTGGTAAAAATGCAAGACAACAGCAACACCGAAAACCTGCAATTGATGGTAACAGATTTACTGGGTAGAACCATTGTACGTCAATCCTTGAATACTGGCAGCGAACAGTTTATCTCTGTTCCTTCCATCGCAACAGGGATTTACATCATCAGCGTAGAAAGCCCGACTCACAAAATAGCCAAGAAGGTATTTGTGAATTAGAAATACAAACGAAGTTTAGAGATGATGATATGTCACTTCATCGAACTAAAAGTAAAAATGATAGATTTTATATCATCGAACTATTGACATTCAAAATTTAATCCGTGGTTTAATAAAAAAAAATTCATCCCCCTAACCCCCTTCAAAGGGGGAATGCACAGTACGAGTTCCCCCTTTGGAGGGGGTTGGGGGGAGGAAAAACAACGAACTACTTTACTCATTGGATGACACATTATTCATCTCTAAATCTTTTTAAAAAAAATACAAAATGAACAAAATCAAAAACATACATTTCCTTCAAATCACCGCTTATTGCTTGGTTGCAATAACACTTTGGAGTTGTCAACCTTCTACTACTTCAAAAGAGGGAAAGGCTACGCCCAAAACCTTCAACATAGAACTGCAAACATTGGACAATCCTGCTGCCGAAAAAAGCGGAATGTCGAATCTTTTCACTTCAAAATTAGGCAAGACCTATCTTTCATGGGTAGAGCTTCCCAACGATTCACTCGCAGTATTCAAGTATGCAGCTTGGCAAAAAGACCATTGGAGCGAGGCAAATACGATTGCAGAAGGTACAGATTGGTTTGTCAATTGGGCAGATTTTCCTTCCATCGCAGAAGCCGAAGATGGGCGATTGGCAGCACATTGGCTACAAAAAAGAGCCGCAGGAACCTATGATTACGATGTCAAAATAGCCCAATCACTGGATGGCGGCAAATCTTGGAGCGAAGCTTTTGTTCCTCATACAGACGGCATTGCTGCCGAGCATGGTTTTGTAACGATGGTATCAACTGCTGACAATCAAATATTTGCCACTTGGTTGGATGGTCGAAATACCAAAGGCGAAGGACACGAAGCAGAAGGGCATGACGACCACGGACATGGACACGGTGGTGGAGCAATGACCCTACGAACTGCCTCCTTCAATGCACAAGGCGAACTAACAGCCGAAGCCGAATTGGACACAAAAGTTTGCGATTGTTGCCAAACCGATGCCGCCATGACTGCAAAGGGTGAAATCGTGGTGTATCGAGACCGATTGGAGGAAGAAATTAGAGATATTTCTATCGTCCGAAAAGTCAATGGCGAATGGACAGTACCCAAAAGAGTAGTGGAAGACAATTGGAAAATTGGCGGTTGCCCAGTCAATGGTCCTGCCGTTGCAGCCGATGGCGAAAACGTGGCAGTGGCTTGGTTTACAATGAATGGCAAAACACCACAAGTGAAAGTCGCTTTCTCCAACAACAGTGGTGAAACCTTCAATGAGGCATTGCAAATAGACGATGGTGACCCGCTTGGCAGAGTAGCCATCAACTGGATAGACGGGGACAAAACCTTGGTCACATGGATGGAACAAACAGACAAAACAGCAGTAATCAAAGCGGCTATCATTGACACAAAAGGCGAGCAAAGCGAACACTTTACCCTCACCGAGATTAGCCCAAAAAGAAGCAGTGGTTTTCCTGTAATTGCAAAATTGGCAGACAATAAAATATTGTTGTCGTGGACAAATGTGGGAGAAACATTGAAGGTGGAAACGGGAATCGTGACAATTAAAAATATATAAAAATCAACCAAAATGAATTGCTCTAAAAACATACAAATCCTTCTAATCCTATTGAGCCTGCCCGTCATAGCATTTGCTCAAAACGAAGCAATCCAAAAAACGGCTGCTTATTGTGCCTTCGACCAAGTGACACTGCAAAACGAGAGGTTTCAAGACTTCAATGAGCGAGTAGAATCACAAGTTGAAATATTAGAAGCCAATTGGAATGAGGCACAGAAGGACAACCACATCAAAACAGTTCCAGTAGTTGTACATGTCATTCACGATGGAGGCACAGAAAATATTTCTATGGAACAGATTGAAAGTCAGATGGAAGTATTGACCAACACTTTTCGGAAAGTAAGCGGAACGAATGGCGATGCAGACGGTGTAGATACAGAAATTCAGTTTGCTTTGGCTCGCAAGAATCCACAAGGACGCTGTACGAATGGCGTAGTGAGAGTACAATCCCCTTTGACGATGCACCAAAATTCAGAGCGTCATTTGTTGGCGCAACTTAGTCGTTGGGATGCTCGGCATTACCTCAATATCTATGTGGTGCGGCGGATAGGAACAGGAAACACTTTGGGCTATGCCGCTTTCCCTGGCGGACCTTTGGAGTCGGATGGTATTGTGGTGGCACACAATGTCTTTGGCACAATGGGAACGGCTGGAGGAAATACAACTGGTCGAACTACGGTGCATGAAATTGGTCATTGGTTGGGACTTTTTCACCCCTTTCAAGACGAAGGATGTGGTGATGATGTTTGTACATCGGGCGACCGAGTTTGTGATACGCCTCCCCAAACCCAAGCTTTCTTTGGCTGCCCCCAAAACTCCAATAGTTGCCACAACGACAACCCCGACCGAAACGACCCAATTCGCAACTATATGAACTATACGGATGATGCGTGTCAAGACGAATTTACCTACGGTCAAAAACTCCGAATGCACGCTGCTTTGATTTTGGAGCGACCTGGCACATGGTCACCGACCAATCTGACCAACACAGGAATCAACGATGATAACCCGCCCGAAACTTGTGGGATAGCTGCTGATTTTGTGACGCTTACGCCTAAAATATGCGTGGGAAATGGTGTCCAATTTCATGACCGTTCATTGAATGAAGTGACGACTTGGCAATGGATTTTCACTGGTGGAACACCTGCAACTTCGGTAGAAGTCAATCCAATAGTAACCTACAATACGACAGGTACTTACAAAGTCGGTTTAGCGGTTTTTGATGCCGACAATCAAGTGGATTATTTTGAAATCGACAACTATATTGAAGTAGAAGAACCTGGTATGGGTAGGGCTTTGGCTTTTGGAGAAGATTTTGAAACGGGTGATTTTTCGGACGAAATACAGATTTTGAATCCCGACAACGAAATCACTTGGGAGGTCAGCGATACAGCCGCTTACGAAGGCACCTATTCCATCAAAATCAACAACCTAATCAATACCAACTACGGTCAATTAGATGAAATCATTTTGCCCTTTTTCGACTTGACTTCAACGACAGAAAACCCTTTTCTACGCTTTTATTGGGCGTATGCACCATCTCACAATATTTTTTCGGACGAGATGGTAGTTTCGATTTCAACGGATTGTGGCAGCACTTTTGAAACCTTGCGCTATTTATCGGGCAATTCGCTTTCGACTGCGCCTCTTCAAACAACGCCCTTTCTGCCGACTGCCAATCAATGGGAAATGGCAAACATCAGTTTGAGTGCTTACAAGGATGAATCATACATTTTGATAAAAATCACCAATGTCACCGATGGCGGCAATAACCTGTATTTGGATGAAATCTATGTGGGTGATGGCAGTTTACCGACAAGCATTGAAGATGCCGAATTGAAGGCTGCAATAACTGTTTTCCCCAATCCAAGCAATGGCTTTTTGCAGGTTCAGTTACCTGTTTCGGCTTCAAAAAATGTGTCGCTGACGGTTACGGATATTCATGGTAAAATGGTTTTGAAGCAAGATTTTGAAGCTATCGAAGTACTGCAATTGGACACAAGAGATTTTTCCAAAGGGCTGTATTTATTGAAGGTAGAAATGGATGGGAATGTGGGGGTTGAGAAATTTTTGGTGGAGTGAGGATGGTGGACGACTGACGGTGGACGATTGACGGAATGAGGATTACGGTGTTTTTGCAAAAAACAGATTAACTATGAAATAAGGTTACATTTTTGAATTGAACTTACTCCGTTAGGAGTAAAATATTTGTAGAAAATAGCACAACAAGTAAACACCAACTCCATGGGAGTTGAACATCAGTAGTATTTGCTCGAAATATGTGGGTTGAACTCCGATGGAGTTCTGAGATAACTTGCTTCATTTTTCTACAAATATTTAAGTCCTACGGACTTCTCAAAATGATAAGTTATTTTCGGAGTCAATGACACTCGAACAGACAGAACGAAAATTTGGCGACACCTTTAGGTTCGCCAACATTTGAGTGATAAATGAAACAAAAAACAAAATTTATATGAACAAATCAATCATCATCACAGCAATTACAACCCTCATTTTGGGTATCGGCATTGGCTTCTTGCTCTTTGGCAAAAGCGGTGACGGTACTGCAATGAATGAGCATCAACACGATTTGCAG